>NZ_CVTX01000082.1:0-253865 GCF_900005715.1 Pseudomonas sp. 34 E 7 | reverse complement strand
TCAGGCTAAGGTAAAATTTGTGAGTTCTCTTAATTGAGAAATTCGAATTTTCGGCGAATGTTGTCTTCACAGTATAACCAGATTGCTTGGGGTTATATGGTCAAGTGAAGAAGCGCATACGGTGGATGCCTTGGCAGTCAGAGGCGATGAAAGACGTGGTAGCCTGCGAAAAGCTTCGGGGAGTCGGCAAACAGACTTTGATCCGGAGATGTCTGAATGGGGGAACCCAGCCATCATAAGATGGTTATCTTACGCTGAATACATAGGCGTAAGAGGCGAACCAGGGGAACTGAAACATCTAAGTACCCTGAGGAAAAGAAATCAACCGAGATTCCCTTAGTAGTGGCGAGCGAACGGGGACTAGCCCTTAAGTGGCTTTGAGATTAGCGGAACGCTCTGGAAAGTGCGGCCATAGTGGGTGATAGCCCTGTACGCGAAAATCTCTTAGTCATGAAATCGAGTAGGACGGAGCACGAGAAACTTTGTCTGAATATGGGGGGACCATCCTCCAAGGCTAAATACTACTGACTGACCGATAGTGAACTAGTACCGTGAGGGAAAGGCGAAAAGAACCCCGGAGAGGGGAGTGAAATAGATCCTGAAACCGTATGCGTACAAGCAGTGGGAGCCCACTTTGTTGGGTGACTGCGTACCTTTTGTATAATGGGTCAGCGACTTATTTTCAGTGGCGAGCTTAACCGAATAGGGGAGGCGTAGCGAAAGCGAGTCTTAATAGGGCGTCTAGTCGCTGGGAATAGACCCGAAACCGGGCGATCTATCCATGGGCAGGTTGAAGGTTGGGTAACACTAACTGGAGGACCGAACCGACTACCGTTGAAAAGTTAGCGGATGACCTGTGGATCGGAGTGAAAGGCTAATCAAGCTCGGAGATAGCTGGTTCTCCTCGAAAGCTATTTAGGTAGCGCCTCATGTATCACTGTAGGGGGTAGAGCACTGTTTCGGCTAGGGGGTCATCCCGACTTACCAAACCGATGCAAACTCCGAATACCTACAAGTGCCGAGCATGGGAGACACACGGCGGGTGCTAACGTCCGTCGTGAAAAGGGAAACAACCCAGACCGTCAGCTAAGGTCCCAAAGTTATGGTTAAGTGGGAAACGATGTGGGAAGGCTTAGACAGCTAGGAGGTTGGCTTAGAAGCAGCCACCCTTTAAAGAAAGCGTAATAGCTCACTAGTCGAGTCGGCCTGCGCGGAAGATGTAACGGGGCTCAAACCATACACCGAAGCTACGGGTATCACGTAAGTGATGCGGTAGAGGAGCGTTCTGTAAGCCTGTGAAGGTGAGTTGAGAAGCTTGCTGGAGGTATCAGAAGTGCGAATGCTGACATGAGTAACGACAATGGGTGTGAAAAACACCCACGCCGAAAGACCAAGGTTTCCTGCGCAACGTTAATCGACGCAGGGTTAGTCGGTCCCTAAGGCGAGGCTGAAAAGCGTAGTCGATGGAAAACAGGTTAATATTCCTGTACTTCTGGTTATTGCGATGGAGGGACGGAGAAGGCTAGGCCAGCTTGGCGTTGGTTGTCCAAGTTTAAGGTGGTAGGCTGGAATCTTAGGTAAATCCGGGATTCTAAGGCCGAGAGCTGATGACGAGTCGTCTTTTAGACGACGAAGTGGTTGATGCCATGCTTCCAAGAAAAGCTTCTAAGCTTCAGGTAACCAGGAACCGTACCCCAAACCGACACAGGTGGTTGGGTAGAGAATACCAAGGCGCTTGAGAGAACTCGGGTGAAGGAACTAGGCAAAATGGCACCGTAACTTCGGGAGAAGGTGCGCCGGTGAGGGTGAAGGACTTGCTCCGTAAGCTCATGCCGGTCGAAGATACCAGGCCGCTGCGACTGTTTATTAAAAACACAGCACTCTGCAAACACGAAAGTGGACGTATAGGGTGTGACGCCTGCCCGGTGCCGGAAGGTTAATTGATGGGGTTAGCTAACGCGAAGCTCTTGATCGAAGCCCCGGTAAACGGCGGCCGTAACTATAACGGTCCTAAGGTAGCGAAATTCCTTGTCGGGTAAGTTCCGACCTGCACGAATGGCGTAACGATGGCGGCGCTGTCTCCACCCGAGACTCAGTGAAATTGAAATCGCTGTGAAGATGCAGTGTATCCGCGGCTAGACGGAAAGACCCCGTGAACCTTTACTATAGCTTTGCACTGGACTTTGAATTTGCTTGTGTAGGATAGGTGGGAGGCTTTGAAGCGTGGACGCCAGTCTGCGTGGAGCCAACCTTGAAATACCACCCTGGCAACTTTGAGGTTCTAACTCAGGTCCGTTATCCGGATCGAGGACAGTGTATGGTGGGTAGTTTGACTGGGGCGGTCTCCTCCTAAAGAGTAACGGAGGAGTACGAAGGTGCGCTCAGACCGGTCGGAAATCGGTCGTAGAGTATAAAGGCAAAAGCGCGCTTGACTGCGAGACAGACACGTCGAGCAGGTACGAAAGTAGGTCTTAGTGATCCGGTGGTTCTGTATGGAAGGGCCATCGCTCAACGGATAAAAGGTACTCCGGGGATAACAGGCTGATACCGCCCAAGAGTTCATATCGACGGCGGTGTTTGGCACCTCGATGTCGGCTCATCACATCCTGGGGCTGAAGCCGGTCCCAAGGGTATGGCTGTTCGCCATTTAAAGTGGTACGCGAGCTGGGTTTAGAACGTCGTGAGACAGTTCGGTCCCTATCTGCCGTGGACGTTTGAGATTTGAGAGGGGCTGCTCCTAGTACGAGAGGACCGGAGTGGACGAACCTCTGGTGTTCCGGTTGTCACGCCAGTGGCATTGCCGGGTAGCTATGTTCGGAATAGATAACCGCTGAAAGCATCTAAGCGGGAAACTAGCCTCAAGATGAGATCTCACTGGAACCTTGAGTTCCCTGAAGGGCCGTCGAAGACTACGACGTTGATAGGTTGGGTGTGTAAGCGCTGTGAGGCGTTGAGCTAACCAATACTAATTGCCCGTGAGGCTTGACCATATAACACCCAAGCAATTTGACTACTCTAACGAGCATCAGATTGCGGTGTGTGAAGACGAGATGAACCGAAAGTTCGACGCTCACAAAACACCGATTGCTATCACATACCCAATTTGCTGAAGCGAGGCCATCTGGTCACGACTCAGTACCCGAATTTCTTGACGACCATAGAGCATTGGAACCACCTGATCCCATCCCGAACTCAGCAGTGAAACGATGCATCGCCGATGGTAGTGTGGGGTTTCCCCATGTGAGAGTAGGTCATCGTCAAGATTAAATTCCAGAACCCCTGTTTGCTAACGCAAACAGGGGTTTTGTTTTGGGCGCTCGAAAAGCATTCCTCGCCGACAAATTTGCACAGTTATTTCTGAACCAGACCACTAGAATAGGTACCTAACCTTTTTTAGAGCCAGAGCCCTATTTATGCCCGATCCGGTTGATGCCCTCCAGGTGTCGGACTTACCGCTGGATGACTTGGTGGCATGCCATGAGTGCGACCTGCTGATGCGCAAGCCCGTGCTCGCCCTCGGTGAAAAAGCTCAATGCCCACGTTGTGGCTACGAGCTATACGCGCACCGTCACAATGTCGTTGAGCGAAGCCTTGCCTTGGTGCTGGCAGCATTATTGCTGTACATACCCGCGAACTTTTTACCCATCATGCAGCTCAATCTACTCGGGCAGTCCTCAGAGGACACCGTGTGGACCGGCGTGGTCGGCCTGTTCAACACCGGTATGCAAGGGGTTGCCATCGTGGTTTTCCTTTGCAGCATGGGTATTCCCCTGCTCAAATTGCTGTGCCAGTTGGCCGTGTTGCTCAGCATCCGCTGGAACATCGGTCGCAGTTACGGACTGTTGTTCTACCGCATCTACCACCATATGAAAGACTGGGGGATGCTGGAGGTCTACTTGATGGGCGTCCTGGTGGCGCTTGTGAAGCTTGCGGACATGGCCTCCATTACGCTCGGCCTGGGTCTGGCGTGCTTTGTCAGTCTTTTAATGGTCCAGGTCCTGCTCGAGGTGGTGATGTCACCTCATCAGATCTGGCAGGCGTTGTCGGGAGAGGATGACCATGCGGGCGATTGATGCAGGCATTCTGGTTTGTACGGAATGCCATGAGTTGAACAAGCAGGACGCGGACGCCGATGAGCAACTCTGCAGCCGTTGCGGTGCGCTGATCCACGCACGTCGCCCCAATAGCCTCATACGTACCTGGGCATTGCTGATTACGGCGGCGATCCTGTATATCCCCGCCAACCTGCTGCCCATCATGACTGTCAACTCACTCGGCCAGGGCGACCCCAGCACCATCATGTCCGGCGTGATCCAGCTGGTACAGCACGGCATGTTCCCTATCGCCGCCGTGGTGTTCATCGCCAGTATCCTGGTGCCCACGTTCAAGCTGGTGGGCATCGGCCTGCTGCTGTTTTCGGTACAGCGCCGTCAGCCGCTGTCCGCGCAACAACGCATTATCATGTACCGCTTTATCGAATTCATCGGTCGCTGGTCCATGCTGGATATCTTCGTGATCGCCATCCTGGTGGCGGTCGTAAACTTTGGGCGACTTGCCAGTGTCGAGGCCAATCTCGGCGCTGCAGCGTTCGCCAGTGTGGTGATCTTGACGATGCTTGCCGCAGTAACCTTCGATCCCCGACTGATTTGGGATAACACGGAGTCGGATGACGACCATGAGTGATTTGCCTAAAGCTAAAACCCGCCCTGCATCCAATTGGTCGGCCATCTGGGTGCTGCCGCTGATTGCCCTGATCATTGGTGGCTGGCTGGGTTGGCGTGCCTACTCCCAGCAAGGTCTCGAGATCCAGGTCCGCTTTGAAAGCGGCGAAGGCATTCAAGTCAACAAGACCGAGGTGGTCTACAAAGGCATGACGGTGGGTAAGGTCAAAGCCTTGGCGCTGGATGACGAAGGCAACAATCGCGGGGTGATTGCCACCATCGAGATGAACAAGGATGTCGAGCAATACCTCAGGACCAATACTCGCTTCTGGCTGGTCAAGCCCAGCGTCAGCCTCGCCGGTATCACTGGTTTGGAAACCCTCGTGTCGGGTAACTACATCGCCGCAAGCCCGGGGGATGGTGAGCCGACCCGCAAGTTCAAGGCGCTCTCCGAGGAGCCGCCGTTATCCGATGCCAAGCCTGGTCTGCACCTGACGCTCAAGGCTGATCGCCTGGGTTCGCTGAACCGTGGCAGCCCGGTGTTCTACAAGCAGATCCAGGTGGGGCAGGTCAAAAGCTACTTGTTGTCCGAGGACCACAGTACCGTCGAGATCAAGGTCTATATCGAACCGACCTATGCCAACCTGGTGCGCAAACACACGCGTTTCTGGAACGCCAGCGGCATCAGCATCGACGCCAATCTGTCGGGTGTGAAGGTCCGCAGCGAATCGCTTTCCAGCATCGTTGCCGGCGGTATCGCCTTTGCCACGCCGGAAAATCGCAAGGACAGCCCGCCAACCGACCCGAGCCTGCCGTTCCGCTTGTACGAGGATTTCGACGCCGCCGCCGCGGGCATCAAGGTCAAGGTCAAGCTCACCGATTTCGAAGGCCTGCAGGCTGGACGTACGCCCGTGATGTACAAGGGTATCGAGGTCGGCAGCCTGAAAACCCTGAAGATCGACCCGGACCTGTCCAGTGCCAGCGCTGAATTGACCCTCGATCCCCTGGCCGAAGACTATCTGGTGCAGGACACGCAATTCTGGGTGGTCAAACCGTCCATCTCCCTGGCCGGCATCACCGGCCTGGAGGCCTTGGTCAAAGGCAACTACATCGCCATCCGCCCCGGTGACAAGGGCACCGCGCCACAACGTGAATACGTGGCTCGCGCCAAGGCGCCACCGTTGGACCTGCGCTCGCCGGGCCTGCACATGGTGTTGCTCACCGACAACCTGGGCTCGCTGGATGTCGGCAGCCCGATTCTGTACAAGCAGGTCAAGGTCGGTTCGGTACAGAGCTACCAGTTCTCACGCAAGAAAAAGCAATTGGTGATCGGTGTTCACATCGAGAAAGAGTATGAAAGCCTGGTCAACGGTTCGACCCGTTTCTGGAATGCCAGCGGTGTCACCCTCACCGGCGGGCTGACCAGCGGTATCCAGGTGAAAAGTGAATCCCTGGCCAGCCTGATGGCCGGTGGTATTGCTTTTGAAACGCCGGAACCGAACGTGCCGCTGAAAAGGCACATCCCGCGTTTCCGCCTGTTTGCCGATCGCGACGCTGCCAATCGGCACGGCACGCTGGTCACCATCAAGGTTGATCGCGCCGACGGCTTGAGCCCTGGCACGCCCGTACGCTTCAAAGGCCTGGACGTGGGCAAGATCGAAAGTGTGGACCTGAGTGCCGATATGCAATCGGTGCTGCTCAGCGCGCGTATCACTCAAGTGGCCGACCGCATTGCACGGGTGGGCAGTCAGTTCTGGGTGGTCAAACCTGAATTGGGCCTGATGAAGACGGCGAACCTGCAGACCCTGGTCACCGGGCAGTACATCGAAGTGCAACCGGCGGCGAAAAACGCCGGCCCGCAGAAGAGTTTTGTCGCCCTTGCGCAACCGCCTGAGGCCGCACATCAGGAGGCTGGCCTGAAACTGACGCTCAGCGCCGCGCGCCGTGGTTCGCTCAAGGAAGGCGTGCCCGTCACCTACCGTGAAGTCACCGTGGGCAAAGTCACCGGCTATGAGTTGGGGCAGACCGCCGACCGTGTCCTGGTGCATATCCTCATCGAGCCCAAGTACGCACCCTTGGTCCGCAGTGGCAGCCGCTTCTGGAACACCAGCGGCTTCGGGCTCGACTTCGGCTTGTTCAAGGGCGCGACGGTGCGTACCGAGTCCCTGGAGACGCTGGTTGCCGGCGGTATTGCCTTTGCCACCCCTGATGGCGAACGCATGGGCAACCCGGCGCGGCCGCAGCAGACCTTTGCGCTGTTCGACAAGTTCGAGGATGAGTGGCTGACCTGGGCGCCCAAGATTCCACTGGGTAAGTAGATCGAGGCGCGGCCATCGGGGGCAAGCCCCCTCCCACACTTTGAATGTATTCACACATCAGAATGTGGGAGGGGGCTTGCCCCCGATGAGGCCCTCAAATCCAACACAAAACCCCAGCCCACAAAAAAGGCCGCGATCCAAAAGATCGCGGCCTTTTTGCCTTTCAACGCTACACGTCAGACTTCATCCAACTCCGGCTCATCGGCCTGCACGTTAATCGTCGCCTTCACCGCATCATGTCGACGAATATACTTCCAGTCCGCCTCATCAATGTAGATCCCGTTCGGCCCGCTGCCGCCTTCCAGGTCGATCGCCACCTGGGCGGACACCTGCGGCTTCACACTGGCCAGGATCGGCACGAAACCCAGCTGCAGGCTGGTTTCCAGCAACGCGGCCTGGTTCTTCTCATCGATATCCGCCGCCTCATCGAGGTAGTACGGCAGGCGCACGCGTCCGGCCTGCTCGCGGTCCATCAAGTGCAGCAACAAGTACATGTTGGTCAGCGCCTTGATGGTCATGGTGGTGCCGTTGGACGCGGCTCCATCGATATCGGTATGAATCACCGGCTGGCCGTTGACCTTGGTGATCTCGAACGCCAGTTCGAACAAATCCTTGAGGCCCAGCTGGTTATGGTTGGCCGCCACCAGGCGGGCCAGGTATTCCTTGGCTTCTTCGTTCTTGTTGTCCTGCTCGGCACTCTGGCTGAGATCGAACACCGACAACGTCTCGCCTTCTTCATACTGACCGGCGCTGTGGATGATCTGGTCGATGTGCTTGAGAGCTTCCTTGTTCGGCGCCAGCACGATGCGAAAGCTCTGCAGGTTGGAGACCTGGCGCTTGTTGATCTCGCGGTTGAACAACGCCAGCTGGTGTTCCAGGCTGTCGTAGTCGCTGCGGATATTGCGCAAGGTCCGGGCGATATCCGTGACCGCTGCGCGGCGTGCCTTACCGAGTGTCAGGGCTTCGTCGGTACGGTGCGCATAGGCGTTAATCAGCAATTGCAGGCGACGCTCCATGTCATCCTCGCTGTCGAACTTGGCCACGCCCTTGAGGCGCACCTGCGCATACAGCGCTTCGATCTGGCCATCGGCGCGCAGCAGGCCTTGCCAGCTGTCCTGATAATCGTTGAGCAGCGGCAGCAGGTTGTCCATGGAGTCGTCGACCGGATCCATGAACGGCGTGCCGAAGGGCAGGTCCGCCGGCAACAGCTGGCGACGGCGCAAGGCGTCGTCCAGCGTACGTTGCTTGGCTTCCATATCACCGATCTGGCGACCGACCAGTTGCAGCTTGGCCGACAACTGCTGGACGCGTTCGGTGAACGCATCACTGGAGCGCTTCAGTTCGTCCTGGGCCGCTTCCATCTGCGCCAGGTGTTCCAGCTTCTCGCCTTCTTCCGCACTCAGGGTTTGCGCACGGCGGAAATCCTCCAGCGCCTTCTGCGCGTCGAGCACCTGCTGGTACAGCGCTTCGGTCTGGGTCTTGCTCGCGGCGCGATCGGAGGCTACGGCTTGCTGAGTCTTGAGTTGCTTGAGCTCTTTTTCCAGACGCTCTTTCTGATCGCGCAGTGCCGCGCGATCGGCCAGCGCCTGCAACGCCGGTGGTTCAATGTGCGAGATGTCGATGGACAGCCCCGGCACTTCGAAACGCTCGCCCTTGAAGCCATCGAGGATCTGCTCCAGGGATTTGACCCACTGGCCGTCCTCGTCCAGCGTGATGCCGTGCTCGCCCAGCGGCAGGCTGAACAAGGAGCTGTTGAACAGGCGCATCAGGCGCTCGACGTCCTGCTGCGAGAATTCTTCGCGCAGCTTGGCGTAGCTGTTGTTGTCCGCGTGGTCCAGCTGCTGCTTGACCGACTTCAAGCGTTTTTCCAGGTCGCGCAGGCGCTCGTCCAAGTCCTCGGCGCTGAATTGCCGGGACTGCGCCAGGGCGCCCGCCAACTCGTCGTGAGCATCCTTGGCCGCGAGCAACTGCTGCTCCAGCACCCTCACATCATCGACCAGCGCAAAGCGATGCTTGAGCACCGACAGCTCGCCCAACCAACGCTGGATGCCACTGATCTCACGCTCCAGGCGCATCAGCTCCTGGGTGCCGCCGCGCTGGTCGTGCTGCAGCGCATCCTGCTCGTTGCGATAGTGCTCGGCCTGGATCGTCAGCTCTTCCTTGCGCGCACTGGCGTAGTCCGACCAGGTGCCCAGCAGCGAATCCAGCAACGGCGACAGACGATGCAATTTGCCGCGCAAAATATCGCGCTGTTTCACGCCATTGGCGAGCGCTTCGACCAACGGCCCGGCGGCCACCAGCGAGTGGTAGTCCTGCTCCATGCGCCGCACATCGCGGAAGGCTTCTTCGCACGCGGCGATGTAATCGACGCTGCCGGAACGCAAGCTGTGTTCGAACGCATCGAGGAACAATTGCTTGAGCTTGGCCGCGGTGATTTCGCGCATGTGCAGCAGGTTGATAAACAGCGCGCGGAACGTTTTCAGGCTTTGTTCGCTGGTGGAACGCAGCGGAATCAGCGTCAGGTCCAGCGGAATCGACGTATGGCCGCCTACCAGCAAGCGACGCAGTTCATCGGGTTTGAGTTCATAGGCTTTCAGGCCTTCGCGCTCAAGGTTGGTGAACAGTTCTTTCTGGCGCAGGCAGGTGTCGTTTTTCTGATAGTGGGCCAGGTCCAGCTTGCCGGCGTAGGCGAAGAACTGGTGGCCGAAGCCACCGCCCGGACCGCGCCCGACCACGCCAATCACGTGCGGGCCGTGGGGCAGTGAGACTTCTACCAGGATGTAGCTGGTGTCGGTGGCAAAGTAGAAGCGCCGCGATTGCTCCAGGGTGTACTTGCCGAAGCTCATGTCCGACATGCGCGCCAGGATCGGGAACTGCAAGGCGTTGATCGACGCGGATTTACCCAGGTTGTTCGCGCCATACACCGACAGCGGCTCTTCCAGCGGGAACAAGCCCAGGCTGTAGCCGGCGGTGTTCAACAGGGCGAAGCGGCGTATGCCGTAGCGTTCCTTACTCATGCGTCGGTCTCCTGTTCTTCGGCAATGGCGCGGGCGAGGGCGTCTTCTTCGCTTTCCTCAGCGAAGTCGCTCAGGTCCAGCGGGTCGTCGGTCTCCAGCAGTTTTTCATCGCTGTCTGCGTCGATGATCACCGGCACCGGCAACGGCAACACGCTGTGCACGCTGGCGGCGAGATCGCGGTCCTGCTGCACCGACAGGCACACATCGAGGAATCGATGCATCGGTGGCAGGAAGCGATAGATGCCATTGTCTTCGCCGGCAAAGCCCAGCTGAGTCATGCGCCGCATGATTTTTTCTTCGAGTTCTTCCTGGGTCTGTACTTCGGCCTGGATAAACAGGTCGCGGTACTTTTCCAGCAACGACGGCAGCTCGTCGCGGCCCAGGCTGCCGCCATCGAGCACGGCGACCGGGTCGCGGCCCTGGTCGGCCAGGTGCTCGACGAGGATGAAGGTGAACAGGGCCAGACGCTGCGCAGTCTTGTTCACCTGCGCGCTGGCGATGGCCGAATCCGGCACGAAATAATAGAAGCCACGGGTATCGCAGACCAGCTCGAAACCCAGGGCCTTGAACAGCGTGCGGTACTGGTCCTGGAAGTTCGACAGCTGCGCGTACAGCTCCGGGTCACGACGGCTGACATGGTAACCCTTGAACAGCTCGCGAAAGATCGGTGCCAGCTGGGACAGTTCGGATAGATCAAGATGCATAAGGCGTGCTCGCAGAATTCTCGGTGGCGTCAACGCCGGCCGGGAGCAGGGCGAAGGAGCGCAGGCTGACCTGGTGCTCGTGTGTGTGATAGTCGCGGCGCTCCAGGCGTTCGCGCTTGAAACGTTTTTCCCGCGAGAGCCGCGAGAACCAGTACAGCAACTCGTCGGTGGCACCGTCCGGTTCCTGTTCCAGCAGCCAGGTCATCAGGTCCGGCATCGGCAGGGCGTCTTCGCAGCGCTCGAGCATTTCCTTGACCGTTCGCGGCGCGCGCTGGGCTTCGCCCTTGTGGGTTTTGTGCGCCTTGGGGAAGCGCGCCGGTTTCGGCTCGAAATTGGCCAGGGCATACACATAGGCTTCCACCTGGCTCGCGCTACCCAGGAAGGTGCTTTGCGGGCGGGTGAACAGCGGCATGGCGGCCTGCGGCACCGCGTCCAGGCCTTTGCGGCGGATCGCCGACAGGGCCAGCGCCGCGCCACGGGTCACGGCATTGTGTCGGCGGGCCTCTTCGCGTAGCGGCAACAGCAGCTCGCGCGCATGGCGCAAGGTCAACTGGGCGCTGGTCTGCATCTCGAGGATGCGCGCATGGGTGCGCAGCAGCATGTCGTCGTCCACCAACTGGCCCAGGCGCTGCTGCTCGGTGAGCATGCGCAGCAGCACATTCTCGACCTTGCGCACGCCTTGCTCGAACGCGCCGTCGGCGTTCACCAGCTGGATCATCGGTTCGACGTATTCGTCCCAGGTTGCCAGCACCTCGGCGTAACGCTGGCGCAACGGGATCTGGCGGTCGCTGGTCTTGGCGCGGTCGGCCACGGCCGCGAGGGCCTGTTCGTCGTTGGCGAGTTTTTTCAGCACATCGCGCACGCGCATATCCAGCAGGCGCAGTTGGCGGGCCAGGTCGTGGCCATCGCGGATGTCGAAGGCGTCCTGGATATAACCGGCCAGGCGCTCGAGGTGGCGCAGGTAGGCTTCGATTTCCAGGCACAGGCCAAGCCGGTGCTCCTTGCGCAGATAAGCCAGGAAGTCGTGGATCTGCGCATTGAGCTCGAAACGGTTCGGGCTCTTGGCGACAGGCACCAGGATATCCAGGCGAATCCACACGTCCAGCAGGCTGGTGATGTCCTGGGGCGTGCTGTCCAGTTGTTGGGCGGCCAGTTGCGCGCGCAGTTCGCTCAGGCTCAGGGTGCCTTGGTCGAAGTGTTCGCACAGTGGCTCAAGTAAGGCCCAGTGTTCGGCGAGGGCGCGCAGGACGCGCTTGGGTTCGATCATGGGAATGGCCGGCTGGTTGGCGATTAAAAGTCGCGATTGTACTGCATCGGGCGCGGGATTTATCCACAGCCGGTCAGTGTGCAGTGGGCGATTGTTGCCGAACAGCGGTAGAATCCCCGCTCTTTAGTTATCCACAAGTGGCCGAGCTGTGCTTATCGAGTCCCGACGTCGCGCTTACTTGAGCGCCATGCAGGTGGTCAACTGGCTGCCCCGCACCGAACTGCCGTTTGCCGCGCCCTCGCGGCCCGAGCTGTTGCAGGTGCCTGAGCCCTATGAGGCGTTCGAGCCTTCAGGCGAGGAAGCCGCCGCGCCGGTTGCGGTGGTCAAGCCTGTGCCCGACGTGCGGGCGACGGTGGAACGCACGAAAATCGAGGTGCCGCGCCCGTCACCGGTGGTCAAGGCGGTGGTTGCCGAGGAGGCGGCCCCGGTGGTCAAGGCCCCGGTGGTGCCGCCGCCACGCTTTGCCCTGCAACTGCTGCGCGCGGGCCGTTGCCTGCTGCTGGTGGAATTACCCACCGGCGAACGTTTCCAGTCGCGCGACCCCGCTTACCTGCTGCTCAAGGATATGCTGCGCGCCGCCGGCCTGCCCGACAGCCCGCAAATTGTCGGCGACCCGGTGCGCTGGCCGCTGTTGGTGCGCGGCACCATGGACCAGGGCCCGGAAGCCGCGCGGGATTTTGTACAGAGTTTTGTCTCGGCACGCCTGGAAGACGAACCTTGCGTATGCCTGTGGCTGATCGGCCTGCCCGCCGTGCGCTTTGCCGGTCAAGCCAATGCCGAAGCCTGGTACCGCGAACTGCAGGTCGAGGGCCTGGGTTCGGTCTGGGCGCTGCCGGGCCTGGAATTATTAATGGAAGAGCCACAGCGTAAGGCTGATGTCTGGCAAGCCATGCGCCGGCTGATGGCGCGCTGGAAAACAACCGATGAGTGAGGCTTTATCCTTTCGCCCGATGACCGAGGCCGACCTCGACGCCGTGCTGAAGATCGAATACGCAGCGTTCAGCCACCCCTGGACCCGTGGCATCTTTCTCGACGGCCTGGGCAAATACCAGATCTGGCTGATGTTCGAAGGCGAGCAGCAAGTGGGGCATGGCGTGGTGCAAATCATCCTCGATGAGGCGCACCTGTTGAATATCACCGTCAAGCCGGAGAACCAGGGCCGAGGGTTGGGGTTGGCGCTGCTGGAACATCTGATGTCCCGCGCCTACGCGGCCAACGCGCGCGAATGCTTCCTGGAAGTGCGTGACAGCAATACCGGCGCGTTTCGCCTGTATGAGCGCTATGGCTTCAATGAAATCGGTCGTCGCCGGGATTACTACCCTGCCGTGGGCGGCCGCGAAGACGCGGTCGTCATGGCCTGTACGTTAGTCGACTGAACACCGAAATCCATGTGGGAGGGGGCTTGCCCCGATAACGGTGTATCAGTGACAGATAAGCGCCTGACACACCGCTATCGGGGGCAAGCCCCCTCCCACATTTGACGGCGTTTTGTCAGCGCTTGCCGGTGAGCGGGCCAGGTGGGGCGCCAGCGGGATTATTACCCGGCGGTGAATATGCGGTCGTCATGGTCTGTACGTTAGTCGACTGAACACCGAAATCCATGTGGGAGGGGGCTTGCCCCCGATGGCGGTGTATCAGTGACAAATAAGCGCCTGACACACCGCTATCGGGGGCAAGCCCCCTCCCACATGTTGAACTGCGTTGTGTCAGCGCTTGCCGTTGAGCGGGCCAGATGGGGCGCCGGCGGGATTATTACCCGGCTGTGAATATGCGGTCGTCATGGTCTGCACGTTAGTCGACTGAACACCGAAATCCATGTGGGAGGGGGCTTGCCCCCGATGGCGGTGTATCAGTGACAAATAAGCGCCTGACGCACCGCTATCGGGGGCAAGCCCCCTCCCACATGTTGAACTGCGCCGTGTCAGCGCTTGCCGTCGAGCGGGTCCAGGTTGGCCAATTCGGCCTCGTCCAGGCCATTTCCGCCGCCGATATCTTCTTCACCCACAACGCTCAGATCGTAGTCAGCCGCGCTGTCTTCACCGGCTTCCCGCGCATCCCGCGCGCCATCTTCATGGATCAGGGTTTCCGGGCTCATATCGTCATCGGTCGACTCATGATCATCCGTCGAAGCACCGGTCATGCCCGCTTCGCGCACCCGCTCGTCGGGCATCAGGTGCTCGCGCTCGTCACTGGGGATTTCATCGCCGATCTGGGCCGTCTGGTCTTCTTCATCAAAATCGAGCTCGCGCATCGAACCCATGCGGTCTTCGTTATCGTCAATCGGTTCGGGCTGCGCAGCGCCGTAGGGACGTCGTGATTCAGTCATGGCCAATCCTCATACTGTGGGGCTTATAGTGAGTGGACAGGCTGTGTCCCCCAAAGATTCAAGCTAATTTGCGCCACGCGTGACCCGGACGAGGGCTTGTCAGTCACAAAACTGCGCATCATTCCTGAGGCTTCCCTGATGAACGAACTACAAGACCTGCTAGATAACAACGAACGCTGGGCGGATGCGATCAAACAGGAAGATCCCGAATTCTTCGCCAAGCTCGCCCGCCAGCAAACCCCGGAATACCTGTGGATCGGTTGCTCCGATGCGCGTGTACCGGCCAATGAAATCGTCGGCATGTTGCCCGGTGACCTGTTCGTGCACCGCAACGTGGCCAACGTGGTGCTGCACACTGACCTCAACTGCCTGTCGGTGATCCAGTACGCCGTCGATGTGCTCAAGGTCAAACACATCCTCGTCACCGGCCACTATGGCTGTGGCGGCGTGCGTGCCTCGATGCAGGACCGCCAGTTCGGCCTGATCGACGGCTGGCTGCGCACCATTCGTGATCTCTACTACGAAAATCGCGACGTGCTGGCCCAGTTGCCCACCGAAGAAGAGCGCGTAGACCGCATGTGCGAGCTGAACGTGATTCAGCAGGTGGCGAACGTCGGCCATACCAGCATTGTGCAAAACGCCTGGCACCGCGGGCAGAGCCTGTCGATTCATGGCTGCATCTACGGCATCAAGGATGGCCGCTGGAAGAGCTTGAACACCACCATCAGTGGCTTCGAGCAGCTGCCGCCGCAGTACCGTCTGCGGCCGCTGGGCGAAGCCTAAGACCGTTGATGCTCGCGCCACCAGGCCATGTAGGCCTGGCCTTCGGCGTTCAACGGCTCCTTGCTGCCGGTGATCCAGCCCCGGCAGTTCGGCTCGCCGCAATGGCAGCCGAACTGCCGGAACAGCGCGTCTTCGGTTGCGGCGTAATCAACCGTCAACGCGGTACCGACGGGGACGGGCTGTGCAGTCCACAGTTCCAGGTAAGTGGTGTCCAGGAACACGTTTGGGCTGCACGAGTGCTGCAACAGGCCGCAGAACCAGGCGTCGTACAAGTGAATGCGTGGCGATAGCTGCAGCGTATGCCGGCGGCGCTCGCTGACGGCATACCCGCAAATCCTGGCGATGCGCACGCCTTTGCCGAAGGCGACGCGGGCCTTGATGACGGCGGGCGTCCCCTGAGTGCCTTGCACGAGCTGGAAGTGTTCGCTCGAGGGGTAACCCTCGTCGACACCCAGCGTCTTGAACGGGTAAAGGCTGTCATACACAGCCGCTTCAGCCTTATCCCTGGCGCGAGTTTTCATCTCTCTCCTCCTAGGGCTGCATGGAACTGCGGGCGTTAACTGACGGCCAATCTCTTGCAGTAAACGGGTGCCGCCCAAGACTCGCCCAAGTCGCCGCCGATTTCTACTGTCAAATCTGACAGTAGAAATCGTTGCCACGGCTTACAGCGCGGGTGGCGCGAGAGAGGGGAGCGGCGCGGGACTGCGCAGCTGTTTCAACTGTTCCTTGAGGGTGGGCGTGGCGCATTTGGCGTTGGCCTGCTCCGCCGTCAGGCTGCGCACCGAGGTGTAGAACAACTCGCAGGTCTGCTCTTTACGCGTGACCTGCCAGGTATTCATGCATGCCTTGAGCAACACATTCGCGTCGCTGGCCGGTTTCTGGCCCATGCCAGCTTGCCAGCAGGCCGCGCTGAGGTCCTGGCCCATCACTTTCAGGCCGGCCTCATCGGCCTTTTGCTCATTGCCGTCATAGGTGTCCGGGCTGGCGGCATACCAGATGTAGCTCGGGTGGTTGGCACCGAGCACCGAAACCGGCTTGCCCGGTTCCGGGCTGATCTGCACCAGCCCCAGCACCGCCACGGTCTGCCCGTATTGTTGCTTGATCCAACTGCGCACCGGCGCGCCGAAGGCCACCATTGGCAACGCACCGTCCGGGCGCAGGCTCAACTCCTTGACCATGCGCGTCTGGTAGTCGGTGAAATAGCTGTAGACCGCTTCCAGGTCTTTACCGGCATTGGACGGGGCGGCGATGGGCGCGATATCGATAATGGTCTGATAGGCCGGGGTGTCGCCGGCAGCAATGCCGTTGCTGGTGAGCAAGGTTGCCCAGCGGTCGGTGGTGGCCGATTCCAGATAGTCCTGGGCCTGGGTCAGCGAGTAGTCCGGCGGGAAGTGCAGCAGCTCGATGCTTTTGCGGTTTTCCAAGGCCATGCCCAACGGCAGGAACAGGTACCAGTTGTAGGCCCACTTGCCGTCGCTGTTGAGCCGGCTGGCGCCGTGGTACGCCAGGTCAGCCGTATCGAGCAAGGTGGTCAGGGGCTTGCCGTAGCCGTCCGGCACGCCGCTGAAGGTTGCTGCGACCTGGCCGTCATGGACCTTGACGCTGACCTTCGCCCGGCTGTAGCCGTCACGTTGCAGGCTCTGGTTCAAATAATGCTCGGCGGTCTGCTCCAGCGTCCAGGGCCGAAAGCAGATCACGTTGCAGTTATTGGGAAACGCAAATAATCGGGTGACACGTTGCGTGCTGCCCAACGGTACTTCGATGTCGGCCTGTACGACCGCACTGGCCAGCAGTGCGGCCAGGGTCAAGGCCAGTCTGGTCGATTTGAACATGGTTGGTTCCTTGTCAGCGAAAGCCCGTCTGCGCGGGATGAAAGCCCACCTTCACACAGTAGCGGCTGACCAGGAAAACCGCGTGCTAAATCGCTGCGCGTGTCGCGATTGGATACGTGAACCTAAACGCTGAACTGCAAGGCGTTGCTCAAATCCCCCATGGGTTTCTGGCCGCGAGCGCGCATTGCGTCGTCCCTTTGCTTGAGGCCGTCCAGGGTTTCCAGCTCAAACACGCGGGTGATCAAGCGCAGGATCGAGGCGGTGTCATACACCGTATGGTCAACCGTGCCTTTGCGCGCGAACGGCGACACCACCAGCGCCGGAACCCGCGTGCCCGGGCCCCAGCGGTCGCCCTTGGGCGGTGCCACGTGGTCCCACCAGCCGCCGTTTTCATCGACGGTCACCACCACCACCATGTTGTTCCACTGCGGGCTTTCCTGCAGCACCTTCAGGGCACGCACGATATGACGGTCGCCCGAGGCCACATCGGCATAGCCGGCGTGCATGTTCAGGTTGCCCTGGGGCTTGTAGAACGTCACAGCGGGAAGTTTGCCCGCCTGGGCATCGGCGAAGAATGTGTTGGTGCTCGCCTCATCGCCCAGGCCGCCGTCGCGCAGGCGTTTGTCACGTTCCGCGCGGTGCTCGGGGCCCTGCTGCTTGAAGTAGTTGAACGGCTGATGGTGATACTGGAAGTTCGGAATCTTGGGAATACCGCCCGAGTCCTTGAATTGATCGAGGGTGGCTTGCCACGCGCCCGCGTACCAGGCCCAGTCGATGTTCTTTTTCGAGAGCTTGTCGCCAATGTGTTCATGGGTTTGCGGCACCAGCACGTTGGGCAGGTCCGGTTTGGAGTAATCGGGGTTTTGCGGGTCGCGGATCCAGGTCGGCCAGTAGGGCGGCGCCAGTGTGTTGACCGCGTAACCGTCCGGGGTCAGGGCGCTGGGGCCGAACTGCGGCGGGCCGGCCATGGCACTGGCCGGCGAGGTGTCCAGGGGTTTGAGGCGCGGGTCGCCGGGGTCGTCGCTTTGCAGCGTGGCGATCTGCGCCTTGGCTACCGACTGAGCCGCATTGGGATAGGTCGGTGCGGTGGCGCTGATCAGGTATTGATGGTTGAGGAACGAGCCGCCGAACGCGCCCTGGAAGAAGTTATCGCACAGCACGAACTCCCGGGCCACGTCCCACAAGCGCAGAGAGTAACGGCTCTGGGCGTAATGGCCCATCACCAGGCCGCCGGAATCGCCCCAGGCCACGAAGCCGTCATTCTTGCCGCCGTTGATCTGCATCTGGTTCTGATAAAACACGTGCCACAAGTCACGGGTCACCAGGCTCAGCGGCAAGTCCTCGGCATTCGGGCCCTTGAGGGCGAACGGTGCGTTGGGTAGGTTTTCCTGGAATTGCACGGCGCTCGGGTAGGTCACCCCATCTACGCTCTGCGGGCCCGCCTGCAGGACGCCGCCCCAGGTCTGGGGGAGGGCCGGCAATACGCTGCCATCGCGGTCGCGTTGTTGGTAATCAGCGGCGGACAGCGCCGAGAGGGGTTTCTCCAGCCCTGGGAAATCGGCAAACAGATTGTTGAAGCTGCGGTTCTCGGCGTAGATCACTACGACGGTCTTCACCTGGTCGCGCAGGGCCTTGTCCAACTCCGGCGCTGTGAGTGGGCGCGCCGCCGGTTTTTCCGGTGCCTGGCCGGCATTTCCACAGCCACTCAAGGTTGCGCCCACCCCCAGCACCGCAGCGCCCCCCAGGAATCGCCGGCGACTGCTGTCAACCGGCGCCTGGCCTACGGAATCTGTGGAAGGGCGATCTACGTGCTCGTCACTCATTGCGCGGGAGTCCTTGGCGAGGTGTTGCAAGATGTTTCGCAGGACGGTAGCAATGCAATGTGACGGGATTAAGGCAGTTACAAGATGCAAGCTTGAAGCTTGAAGCTGAAAACTTGCAGCTTGCGGCTGCTCCTAAGGCATCACCGGCGGCAAATACGTCAATGTCGTCCCCAACGCCCATAGCAAGAACAACACCAACGGCGTGTGCACAAGCAATTGCACAAACGAAAACCCGATCAGATCTCGCGCCTTCAACCCCAGCACCCCGAGCAACGGCAGCATATAGAACGGGTTGATCAGGTTCGGCAGCGCCTCGGCCGCGTTGTAGATCTGCACCGCCCAGCCCAGGTGGTATTGCAGGTCATTGGCCACCTGCATCACGTAGGGCGCTTCGATGATCCACTTACCGCCGCCGGACGGGATGAAGAAGCCCAGCACCGCCGAGTACACGCCCATCAGCAGGGCGTAGGTGTCGTGGGATGCGATGGAGGTGAAGAACAGCGAGATATGGTGCGCCAGGGTCTGGCCGTCGCCGCCTTTGACCACGGTCATCAGCGCTGCAATCGAGCCGTAAAGCGGGAATTGGATCAATACGCCCGTGGTGGTCGGCACGGCGCGGGCCACGGCGTCGAGGAAGCTGCGCGGGCGCCAGTGCAGCAGCGCGCCGACCATGATGAACAGGAAGTTATAGGTGTTGAGCCCCGAGATGGCGCTGATTGCCGGTTTGCTCGAGAACTCGTGGAACAACCAGCCGGCCGCCAGCAGCGCCAGCGCAATCGTCAGCAGCGGGCTGTGCTCCAGCCATTCGCCGGGTCGGGTCGGCGCCTGCGGCTTGGGCAGGTTGAACGCGGGGTCGACGCCGCAAGCCTTGGCATCACGCGCGCTGTTCGGGCCCGGCGCGGTGGCGTAGGCGATGATCAGCGAGACGATGATCAGGGCCAGCAACATCACGCCCGATTGCCACAGGAAGATGGTCTCGGTAAACGGGATCATTCCAGTGATCGCCAGGATCGACGGCGGCAAACTGGCCGGATTGGCCTGCAACTGTGCGGCCGATGACGACAAGCCCAGTGCCCACACGGCGCCCAGGCCCAGATAGGCCGCGGCGCCGGCGGCACGGTAGTCCATGCGCAGGTCCGTGCGACGCGCCAGTGCACGCACCAGCAAACCGCCGAATACCAGGGAAAGGCCCCAGTTGAGCAGGGAGGCCACCATGGAAATCAACGCGACCCAGGCCACGGCCGACCGGCCGTTCTTCGGGATGCGCGCTAGGCGGTCAATCAGCTTTACCGCAGGCGGCGAACTGGCCACCACATAACCACCGATCACCACAAAGGCCATCTGCATGGTGAAGGGAATTAGGCTCCAGAACCCATCGCCAAACGCCTTGGCGGCTTCGGTGGGCGCGGCGCCCATGCCCAGGGTGGCCACGGCGACAATGATCACGGCGAGGGCGGCGAACACCCACGAGTCCGGGAACCAGCGCTCGGCGAAGTTGGAGCAGCGCAGGGCAAATCGGGCATAGCGGCTTTCTTCGATAGCATCGGCCACGAGTCTTTCCTCTTGTATTTATTATGGGGTGGGCAGTTTTGCGGCATGTTCCGCTACGTTCATTGATTTGGGAATGTAGTTATCTTCATCGATCAATGAGTAAAACAAATATATCCACCGCGATTGCCATCATCCGGTTCAGCTCATAATCTGCACGCCATTTTGTTTGTCTGCCGAGCATGCACATGACTGCCACCGCTTCTTCACAGGCGCAGCGTTTCTCCCGCTCCGACTACAAAACCCTGGGCCTGGCCGCCCTCGGTGGCGCCCTGGAGATCTATGACTTCATTATCTTCGTGTTCTTCGCGCTGACCCTCAGCCAACTGTTTTTCCCCCCGCAAATGCCCGAGTGGCTGCGCCTGTTGCAAAGTTTTGGCATCTTCGTCACCGGCTACCTCGCGCGCCCGCTGGGCGGCATCCTGATGGCGCACTTTGCCGATCACCTGGGACGCAAGCGCGTGTTCAGCTTGAGCATCCTGATGATGGCCTTGCCCTGCCTGCTGATCGGAGTCATGCCGACCTACGCGCAAATCGGCTATTTCGCACCGCTGATCCTGCTGGTGCTGCGCGTATTGCAGGGCGCCGCCGTGGGCGGTGAAGTGCCCAGCGCCTGGACCTTCGTCGCTGAACATGCCCCGCGCAGTCATCGTGGGTATGCCTTGGGGTTCCTGCAGGCCGGGCTGACGTTCGGTTACTTGCTCGGCGCGCTCACGGCCACGTTGCTTGCACAGGTCTTCACCCCGGCCGAGATTCTCGACTATGCCTGGCGTTTCCCCTTCCTGCTCGGCGGCGTGTTTGGCGTGATCGGCGTATGGCTGCGCCGCTGGCTCAACGAAACGCCGGTATTCCTCGAAATGCAGGCCCGCCGCCAGGCTGCCGCCGAACTGCCACTGCGCACCGTGTTGCGCGACCACCGCGCCGTGTTGCTGCCGGCGATGATCCTCACGTGCGTGCTGACGTCGGCGGTGGTGGTGCTGGTGGTCATCACTCCGACCATGATGCAGAAAACCTTCGGCATGAGCCCCAGCCACACCTTCGCCTTGAGCGCGTTGGGGATTGTGTTTCTCAACATCGGCTGCGTATTGGCCGGCCTGCTGGTGGACCGCATCGGCGCCTGGCGCGCGGTGCTGGTCTACAGCCTGCTGCTGCCGGTGGGGGTGTTTATCCTGTATGCCAGCCTGATCAGCGGCGGGGTCTGGCTGGGCGCCGCCTATGCCGTGGCCGGCTTGAGCTGCGGGGTGGTGGGCGCGGTGCCGTCGGTGATGGTCGGGCTGTTTCCGGCGCAGGTGCGGGTGTCGGGGATTTCCTTCACCTACAACATTGCCTACGCGCTATGGGCGAGTACCACACCGCTGCTGCTGATTGCGCTAATGCCCACCAGTCCGTGGATTTGCGTGGGGTATTGCGTGGTGATGGGGGCGGTGGGCGTGGCGAGTGTGGCGGTGTTCGGCAAGCGACATACCCTGGTTGGCTAAGACTCAGGTCAGGACGATGATCGTGATTCATGTGGGAGGGGGCGTGCCCCCGATAGCGGTGTGTCAGCCAGCCTGTCTGTCGCTGATACACCGCTATCGGGGGCAAGCCCCCTCCCACATTGGTTTTGTAGTGTTTTCAGGTGCGTGGCATGCATTCGATGGTGCGGTTTATTACCGTTTTGGCCATTTCCAGCAGATGCCATGCGGCATGGATTCTTGCGCGGTCGTGGGGTTGCAGGTGATCGCAACAGTCCCACACCGTGGCCGATGCGCTGTGGATCAGATGGGAGATATAAAGTTGGGCGTCTTCGAAGCTGAGTTCTTCATTGACGACGAGGCAATCCATGGGTGGATCGGGGAGTGCTTTGGTCATGGTGTAACTCCTATTGAACAAGGGAGCGACCACCAACGCTGCTAAACGTGAGGTGGCAGCTGTACGCGGGTTAGCAGACCGGTCAATAGGAAAACCAGCGCACCCGAAGGTGCCCCACGTACAGCCGCCATAATGCAGTGTGAACGTGTGCCTATTGAACTCAGGCTGCTAAACCCGATCACTGAAATTCAGTGACGGACCGAAGACTAGCCATCGATTCCAACAGGCACAAGGCGGCGGGGATTGTCTCGGAAACGTCCTGCAATTTAAAGGGACACGGCTTGCTGGCCCTTTACAAACCATGACCAAATGCCAGCAACGCCGCCTTATCTGAGCTGTGGGAGGGGCAGGCCCTGATGCCGTCTGTAGGAGCGAGCTTGCTCGCGAAAAACTCACAGGCACCGCGTTCATTCAGGAAGCACGCGTTATCGTTGGCGTTTTTCGCGAGCAAGCTCGCTCCTACAAAAAGCATCAGGTCTTGAGTCAGCGTCCGAGCATCTTTACCCAGCGCGACGGTGGCATGCCGTAGGTGCTGCGAAACTGCCGGGTCATGTGGCTCTGGTCGGTGAAGCCGGCGCTCATCGCGGCATCCACCAGGGACACGCCCTGGGCCAGCAATTGGCGCACCAGGTCCAGCCGGCGCATGGTCAGGTAGCGGTAGGGGCTGGTGCCGAACAGCAAGCGAAAATCCCGCGACAACGCCCAGCGGTCGCGCCCCGCGTGATCAGCGATTTCATCCAGGGTGATGCTGCGGCCCAGGGCGCTGTGGATAAATTCCCGGGCGCGCTCGGCGGCGATGTAATCAAAGGATTTGCGGTGGGTGATGACGCCGGACGCAGCGCTGAGCGTATGGGCCAGGTCGAACATGGCGTCCTGCTCCTGCATCGGGTCGATCGGGCAATCCAGGCTTTGCAGCAATACCTCGCTGGCGCGGTGCAGCCGCGGGTCGGTGGACACGCCGCCGGGTATGAAGGGCAGCGGCTTGCCGCCGAGGATCTGCTGGATCAGCGCCGGTTCCACGTAGATCATCCGGTACTTGAAACCCTCATCGCTGCCCGCGCGGCCGTCATGGACTTCATCGGGGTGAATCACCATGGTGGTGCCGGGCAAACTGTGGGTCATGCCGCCGCGATAATGAAAACTCTGCACACCGAACAACGTGCGCCCGATGGCGTAGGTGTCATGGCGATGAGGGTCGAATGCGAAGCCGGCAAAGTAGGCTTCGATACGGTCCAGGCCACTGGCATGCGGCGCGCGGTGCAGCCAGTCCAGCGTGTGGGTAGGGTTGCCCATGGTGACTGTCACAAAAGGAGGTGGAAACACGTTAGCCGAGTCTGCGCCCCTTGTCTGCCGGGGTCTTGTACGATTGTGCAGTTGTTCGGCCAGGCCTATGATCCAGGCTGCGTATTGCCTTGAAGGAGCTGGCCGCGATGGAACTGTTCAACCCCGCGTATGTGGCGCCGCTGGTCTCGTTGGCCCTGCTGTGGACGGTGGCCGTGGTCACGCCCGGGCCCAACTTCTTCAACACCGCCCAATTGGCCGCCAGCTGTTCGCGCCGACATGGTGTAGTGGCTTCGGCGGGCGTGGCCACCGGTACGATCCTGTGGGGGTTGGCGGGTGGGCTGGGGATCAAGTCGCTGTTTACGGCCGCGCCTATGTTGTACCTGGCGTTCAAGATCATCGGTGGCTGCTATTTGATTTATCTGGGGCTGAAACTGTTCAAGCGCTCGGCAACCAGCATGGGCCAGAGCCCGTTGCCGGACGCGGCGCGGCGCTCGCTGTTTTCCGCCTGGCGTCTGGGGCTGTTGGGTAACCTGTCCAACCCCAAGGCGGCGCTGTTCGTCGCCACTATCTTCGCATCCACCATGCCGCCGTCGCCGTCGCCGGTGTTGCTGACGTTTGCGGTGATCGTCATGGCGACCTTGTCGTTCAGTTGGTACTCCAGTGTGGCACTGCTGTTTTCCAGCGAGCGCATGGCCACTCTTTACAGCCGTTCGCGTAAATGGCTCGATCGTTTTGCCGGGGGATGCTACGTCCTGTTCGGTTCACATCTGATCGCGAATCGCTGACCGTCCGTTACGGGGCTTAAATGGGGGGTGAGGGAGCAAGCGCCCTCGCCACCCAGGTTGAATCAGTCGCCCAGCGCTTCGCCTTCACGCCGCGGGTCCGCACCACCGCTCAATGACACCTGACCCTGGGCGTCACGCGTGCGAACGATCGCCTGGACGCCGCTGGTCATGTCAATTTCGCTCAGCTCATGACCTTTGCTCTTCAAGGCCTGCTTCACGCCCGGGCTGAACAGCCCGGCCTCCAGCTCGGTTGCGCCATTGCGGCTGCCGAAGTTCGGCAGGCTGATAGCGGCCTGTGGGTCGAGTTTCCAGTCCAGCATCGCGACCAGTGTTTTGCTCACGTACTCGATGATCTGCGAGCCGCCCGGCGAACCGACGGTGGCCAGCAACTCACCGCTCTGACGGTCGAATACCAGGGTCGGCGCCATGGCCGAACGCGGGCGTTTGCCGGGTTGCACGCGGTTGGCGACGGGTTGGCCGTTTTCTTCGGGGATGAACGAGAAGTCGGTCATCTGATTATTGAGTAAAAAGCCCTGGACCATGACGTGGGAGCCGAACGCCGCCTCGACCGTGGTGGTCATCGACACGGCGCCGCCCTGGTCATCCACGGCCACCACTTGCGAGGTGGAAATGCGCAGGGGCGAACGGTCCGGCGCGTAGGCCACCTGGAGGCCTGCCGGTTGACCCGGCGTGGCGATGCCCATGCTGCGCTCACCGATCAGTGCGGCGCGCCGGGCCAGGTAGTCTGGCGCAACGAGGCCGGCAACCGGCACCGGGGTGAAGTCCGCATCAGCCACGTACAGCGCGCGGTCGGCGAACGCCAGGCGCCCGGCTTCGGCGATCAGATGCACGGCCTCGGGCGTGGGTTCAAGCCCGGCGGGCGAGGGGCTCTTGAGCGGCGTCATCGGCGCGATGGCCAGGCGCGGATCGCGCGTTTGCAGCGCCTGCAATGTGCCGAGGATTTGCGCAACAGCGATCCCGCCCGACGAAGGCGGCGGCATGCCGCACACCTTCCATTGTTTGTAGTCGGTGCACAACGGCGTGCGCTCCTTGGCGGCGTAGCCTTGAAGGTCCGCCTGGGTCAGGCTGCCGGCATTGCGATTGCCCTGCACCTTGAGGGCGATTTCATCGGCAATCGGGCCGTGATACAGCGCGTCGGGGCCCTCCTTGGCGATACGTTTGAACACCTTCGCCAGTGCCGGGTTCTTCAACAATGTACCGGTAGCTTTTGGCGACCCGTCGGCATTCAGAAAATACGCGGCCATGTCCGGCGATTGCGCGATAAAGCGGTCGGCGGCAATCAAACTGTGCAGGCGTGGGGAGATCGCGAAACCCTGTTCGGACAACTGAATTGCCGGCTCGAACAGCTGGGCCCACGGCAGGTGGCCGCTCTTTTTATGCGCCATTTCCAGTGCCCGCAACACCCCTGGCGTGCCCACCGAACGCCCGCCAATCTGCGCATCGGTGAACGCCATGGGCGTACCGTCGGCGTTCAGAAACAACCGTTCCGTCGCGCCGGCCGGGGCGGTTTCACGGCCGTCATAGGCGTGCACTTTTTCGCCATCCCACAGCATGATGAATGCGCCGCCGCCGATGCCTGACGATTGCGGTTCCACCAGCGTCAGCACCGCTTGCATGGCGATCGCGGCGTCAATGGCCGAACCGCCCTGGCGCAACATGTCGCGTCCGGCTTCGGCGGCGAGCGGGTTGGCGGCGGCAGCCATATGACGCGCGGCGTGACGCGTGACGAGATCGGTGCGATAGCCCGAACCCAGCTCCGGTGCGGGGGGGTGTTCATTGATCGTGGTGTGGCAGCCGGCCAGGGCGAGCGTGATGGCAACGGTTGATAGTTGACGGCGGGAAATAAAAAGCACGCGTTGAACTCCGTTCATTTTGAGAATGATCTGGTCTTCCTGTCAGCAGACTTTAGCGCAGAAGAGACGGGGACCGGGCTGGGTTTATGGCGCCACGCTGGAACCAAAACGAGGCAAACGCTCACTCGGTAATTGGTATTTATCTATTTCTGGAGCCTGCTATGCACAGAAGATTAGATGGTCTGCCTCACGCAAAACATGACGGTATCGAGCATGCTCGCGCCGATAATGCATCTTCCAGCCCGGCCACCGCGCCTGTCCCGCCGCTGCCCTCTTATCAATCGTTGAACCCCGCTTCAATGCTGTTCGATATCCGCCTCAAAGGCGGGCGGCTGGAACCTGATACGACCCTCGCGGGACGTGATATCGCCCGCCATCTCAATGCGCCAGACAAGCATTATGTGGCCGATGGCGCCTCGGTTGCCGGCACCTTGCGTTTCAGGGATGAGCGAGATTACCTGTTTCATATTCAGCCCACCCCCGCTGTTGCGGCGGTCTTCAGAAGCAGCCTGCCCGAAACCGATGGCGGCGCAGGTTGCGTATCGCCATTGAGCGCCGGTCGCGGGCACTTGGGAAGCGTCAGCGGTGTACAGACGAGCGCCGACGGCAAGCAATTTCGGCTCGACCAGGGACGCCTGTATCGCTTCGAACCCCTTGCCCTGTCCTGGCTACCCGACGCCGATAACCGGACCTACAGCCGTATCGGGCTGACCCGTGAGGGGCAACTGTTGAAGACCCCTCGGGACGCGCTGGACAGCAGCGCGCAGGGGCGGACCTCGGCGGTGTTGAGCCAGGTTCAGGGCGTATCGGTGGTGCAGATTCAAGGTGCCGACGGGGCGGTTGTACGTCCGCTCGATGAGCGCGGCGCGCCTGTGCAACTCAGCCGAATCGGCTTGTCTGGCAGTACGCTGTACGGCGCCACGGCTGACGGTGAACTGCTGCGCGCGGACCTGCGGCTGGCGCGGGACGGCACGTTGCCGATGGTTGCGCAATCGCTCGTACCGTTGGAGCAGGCGCTGAAGGGCGCGGTGCGCGTCGAGGGGTTCTTCCATGATGACGCCGGGCAGCTCAATGCCCAGGCTCGTGATGCCCGGCAGCAATTGCACAGCGTGCCTTTGGAGAGGGCTGGCGGACTGCGCCCGGCGTGGAACCTCAGCGACGTGCTGGTCAAGGGCATCGAGAAAGGCCTGCCGTTGCCCAGCCAGCAGGCACTGACCACAGCCGTCGATCTAGGGCTGCGCGGCAAGGTGGCGTTTGATTCAGGCACATTGCTGAGCTGGGATGCGGCAGCGCAACGTTGGGACAAATGCGCACAAGAGGGCGCGGCCCATTTGGAGCGGGGCCTGGATGGACGCGCCTATGTGCTGCAAGCAGGGCAACTCAAAGCGGTGAATGTCACAAAGGTGCGTGACCCGGTCTTCGAGGGCGCCAGTCATGAATTGAGCGCACTGCCCAAGCCTCGCCCCCAGGTGTCACTTGAGGAAGTGCTTGCGGGCGATATTCAGCGTCCGCTCACAGGCTTCGCGGTAGCCGACGGCCGCAACTTTGTAAGCGTCGATAAAGATCATCAGCTCCAGGCCTGTGTGGACGGGGCGGTCGGCCCGTTGCGGCCTTCACCGGCGCTCGCCATCAAAACACTGGCGCTGGATCATGAAGCGAATCTTTATGCACACACTCAGGGGGGCGAATTATTCAAGCTCGATCGCCACGCCTGGCAAAGCCGCGAGGGGGCCGCGCCGCGCTGGAGCAAGGTTGAACTGCCGCAGGGTCAGTCTTTGGAGTCCCTGCGGATGGGGGCTGACAAACACTTGATTGGCGGTTGGGACAAGCAGTTTCATCGACTGGATAACGCAGACCTAGGCGCAATGACATGGGGGCCAGTGCAAGCGGCGGTGCCGGAGGCTTCATTGGCCGATACGTTAGCGGCCGGCCAGATGCGCACGCCTGTGTCAGGGGGCGCGCTGACGGCCAGCAGTAATGTGCTTGGGCAAACACGCGAAGGGATACCCACCAAGCGCCATTTTTTCCAGGGGATCAAGGCGCACTTCCATCCTTTGCAGGCGCTGGGTGAGAAAGGCCGGTCCATTGCGCATCACATGCAGGGTCGCCGGGGATTGGAGAGCGTATACGCCGACGACAAGCGCCTGCACCAACAGCTCGAGTCGCTCTCCAGGAGCAAGCCGGTTGGCGCCGGCCTGAGCACTCGCCTTGCGGCCCTGAGCGAGCCCGGGCCGCGACAGGCACTGGCCGGGCAGCTCAGCCAGGCGCTGCTCAAGGTCGAAAAAAGCAGCCAGGCGTGCGCCCGCCTGTTAGGCGACCTGCATGGGCTGACAGTTGACTCACAGCCCAGGCTCAGCCGCACGGTGGTGAGCGCCGAGTCGACGCTGCACCGCTTGTTTGAAGCGTTCAAGCGGGTCGAACCTTCATCACAAAAGCCCACCGCCGCGCTGCTGGCCAACTTCGAAGGGCAGGGCTTGAGGTTGCCCGAGTGGAAGCCGGAGCGTCAGCGAGATCTCAGTCATCCTTCGGCGCTCGTCGAGGGTGATTTGATTCACCATGCCCGCACACTTGAACAGTTGGCCGGGATGGTTGAGGCACTGAGCAGCACGTCCGGCCATAGCCCGAGCGCCTTGAAAAGAATCGAGGCGTCGCTTCAGGCGGTGATTAAAGGCTTTGAAGAGGGCCCGGTGCACAAATTGTCCAGCCAGCAGATTGTCAGCTACGACCAGGCCGAATCGCTGTATGACAACTTCAAACTGCTGGCCAAGGATCTTGGCACTCCAGGGTCTGCCTTGCATTGGCACCTGTCGGGGCTGCTGGGATTGCCCGCCGATGCGTCCATACAGGACGCCATGACGCAGCAAGTGCGGCAACTGCAAAGTGGTCAGACCCTCAGCCCCAGTCGAACCCAGGGCCAGGCGCTGGGTGTGATAGTGACCGGCGTAAAACCGGTGGCGCCGTTGGAGTTTTTCCTGGAGGCCTCGAAGTCCCATACCCATGGTGTGAGCATCAGTCGTACCGACCAGGGTGCACACGTTGAGATCAGCACCGACGACAAGCGGCGCATGACCGGCTCCGTGGGGCTGGGGGTGACGTTAGGCCAGGGCGGTGGCGCCGTGGGGCCTGGTCTGAGGGTGGCGGGTGAGTTGTTGGCGAGCGTTGAGAAAAGCAGGGAGACGAGCATTGGTTTCGACGTGAGGGAGGCTGACTTCGGCAAGATGATGTCGATCCTGACGGGGCAGTCCGGAGGGTTCCAGGACTTGTTGGCGTTGGGCAAGGAACACGCGTCTGGAGAAGGTTCCAAGGTCAGCGCTGATCTGAGTCTGGATGGGCTTGCCCAACTGCGGCTGATGTACAGCCCCCAGGAAAATATTGCCGAGTTCGACTCGGTGATACGCGCCGGTATCGGCGGGGTGGGCCACCTCAACCTGGTACACGCGGATGCGAGCCGGTCCGGCGTACGTTCAGCGACGGACACCCACCGTCACGAAGGGCGCAACGCGCAATGGCTGAGGGAGGCTGAAGCAGGGGCCAACTTCGCACCGGTCAACGCGCTGGCGCTGGGCAGAGGTGAAGCGGGCGGGCCGACGGCTATCGCCTTTGCCTTGCCGGAAGTGTCGGCCAGGGTGAAATTCGACCGTGGGCAATCCCGGGCCGTCGATTTGTCCTTCAAGCCTGCGCAACCGGTAACGCAGGCTCAGATCGAGGATATCCACAAGCGTCTGTCGCAGTACTCACCGCAGTTCAGGCAGGACCTGGCCGTCATGGCACCGTCGGCTGACCCGCAGGAGCAGTTGGCAATGTTGCAGCGCTTCATGGCGGCGCATCCTCCTTCAGCGACAAAGCTGGATGACTACCACGCCATCGGCCAGTCGCTGGAAAAATGCATGACCCAGCACACCCTGATGAAAGCCGGTTTGCGTCAGCTGGCGTCGGTCGAATCCAGCGTGACAAGGGTGGGGCTGCAGGACAACGGGCGATTTGCCTGGCTGGACGATGTCGCGCCGGGCAACAAGGCCGCCATCGTGCAGTGGCTCGGGGAGGACCCGCAGTTCGCGCGGATCATCCAACAGCTGCAGCAGGGTGAAGGCACCTCTGTGACGCTCGGCATGGAACTCAAACCGCAGGTTCTGCGCACGATCGAGCGCCGTCACCTGGCGGGCGAAAGCACCGAGCCGTTGATCAAGCGAGCGCTGAAAGATCCCAACAACCTGCGTGTGAAAAGCATGAGCATGAACTACACCGCGACCCAGACCCATGGCATGTCATTACCGGCCCTGACCACGCTCAGTTTTTTCAGCAGCGCGTCGCTCAGTCACACGCAAAAGCACGTCAACGTCGACTTTGAATACGGAGCCAATGCGGACAAACCGTTGCGCATGAACCTCAACGATACGTTGAGCCCCCTGCCACGCCACGACCTGACCATCGACTTGGCGGACCAGCGTATAAGAACGCCGAATGTGGTGGCCTGAAGGCTGCCAGGATGAAAGCGGCTTGACGTAAGGCAAGCCGCCTCGTTCACAGATAAATCACACCCTGCATGTACAGCACGGCTTTACCGGAGATGATGACCCGGTCACCCTGCAGCTCGCAGCGCAATTGACCTTTGCGCGTGCCGCCTTGCTCGGCGGTCAATTGCGATTTGCCCAGGCGCTCGGCCCAGAACGGTGCCAGCGACGTATGCGCGGAGCCTGTGACCGGGTCTTCATTGACCCCCACATTCGGGCCGAACCAGCGCGAAACAAAGTCAAAGCGCGTGCTCCTGGCAGTGACGGCAATCCCGCGTTTGGGCAGGCCCTTGAGCCTTGCGAAATCCGGCGCGAGTGCGGCCACTTGTGCTTCATCTTCCACCAGCACGATATAGTCATCGGTGCCGAACACCTCGGCGTTTTCGATCCCCAATGCACTTAGCATTCCGCTTGGCGGCTCGCAGCGTTCCGGTTGCCTGGCCGGGAAGTCCATGGCCAGTTCATCGCCGTTGCGCGTCACCCGCAGCTCGCCGCTGCGCGTGGCGAAGCGCAACACGGCGGGCGCGTCCGGCAACTTGTGAATCAGCACCCACGCCGCTGCCAGGGTGGCGTGACCACACAGGTCCACTTCGACTTCCGGGGTAAACCAGCGCAGTTCATAAAGGTCACCACGGGGCACGAAGAACGCGGTTTCCGACAGATTGTTTTCAGCGGCGATGTGTTGCAGTTGCTCGTCCGTCAGCCACTCGGTGAGCGGGCATACCGCTGCGGGATTGCCGCCGAAGGCGTGCTGGCTGAAGGCGTCGACTTGGTAGATGTCCAGTTGCATCGGGAGCGCTCCGTGGTGGGGGAGTTGGACACTAACAGCGGCTCCTGGGGGCGTCAAAATACAGATGGGAAGTATTTTTGAGTGTAAGCACCTTGGCGAGACTTTCCTGCGGGCATAAAAAAACGGCCTACCTTTCGGTAAGCCGTTTTTAGTACTTGGTGGTACACAGTCATTTGAACTGGATATGTAAGTTGCTGCTTTTATTGATTATTTGTTGAATCAAGTTTTAAAGGGATACATCAGGGGATACACGGTGCTGTCTGCTGAGGTGTTTCTGGCCCGTTTCACGCTGACTTAAAAAGCCGTCGAGGTTCGTTGCTCCTCCCCCGACGAACGGTATCGTCATCGTGAAAAAGCCTCCAATGCAAAGGTATGGTCACCACCACTGCTTTGATGGATCAGACCGAAAGTGGCCCGATTATCTCGTTCCTCACTTTTGAGGAGCCATCGCCACACTGTTGCGGTGATGGTACTGGCGCCGTGCGGCATGTAAACCACACTGAGGATTTCTCGCCATTCTAGTCGCCAGCACCAACCCCGGATCGGGGTAGTGGCCATTCATTGTGTGGTTTTGCAAATACCGTGATTACCGATCGGATGGTCGGAGCGGATAGGTGCTCAAGATTTCAATGTCACGGAGCGAGAACGGATCAACCGTATGCTCATGCTCTCCGAGATGAATACTGTGTTCATTTGGACCTGCGAGTATTGAGGGTGGATCGGCAATAGTCGTGAGCAGGATTCCCCCTTTACCATGATATGCATTCAGGCCGCTTCCAAATATTTGGGCTTTATCAATACGAGGTGTCCAACAAAAACCGATCCTGCCAGCTTCATAGCGTTCGGAGTTTTCACCTCTGTAAAGCCGGATGGTTTCGCCCCGATATTTCGGTAGAAGCGACCCCAGTATCAGAGCAAGAATCTTGTCATCACCAACCTGGTCCCGAATTCGCCGACCGAGCTCAATCCACACTGAGTGGAATTGATTTTTTGCTTCATCTGTCACCGGCACTCCGTCCAAAAGCCTAGTGATGAAGTAGTCCCACTCACCTTGTCTGTCGTCTATTTCAAAAATTAGCTTCCTGGTTGCCTCGCGATTTGAGCTGAGTATGGCCTTCACCAAGTCATTGGTATTTGTGCCTTTCACCATCTGAGCAAGCCTTATTTAGTTGTTGGGGGGATAGAGGGCGGTACCGTCGGCTTTTGAAACCTCGGCCTGGGCTTCCATTCCGGTATGGCACGTACAGGAAAAACTACCGAGGCCAGGCAGTTCCCTTCCTCACCTACAAACGCATTTCCCTGACTCGCCTTGGTTCAGCTCCCCGCGGAATGGCGCGCCGGACATCATTGGTGAGCTGGTAAAGCGCCTATTGCTCGAATGTCACAGCAATATGCGGGCTTTCCAGATGATCTGTGGCGCTAGCTCGGGAGGGACTGGAAAGGCTGCGGTTTGCGGAGGTAGCCGCAGTCGATAACGGATATGGTGCGGCCCTTTATGTGTTGATGCTCAGTGGATGAGACCGGCGCTTGATAATCTGATGATTGCCCACCATCTGGCTAGTTTGCTCCAGTGCGATGGCCCTTCAATTTCAACAAGCACTAGAGCCGAAAGAGACGTCACACTGTCTTCACTCCCACTAGCGGAAAGGGCTCTGGAGGTGCTTATCGGTCCGGATTGGAGGTAGTCTCGTAGTTGATGGCGCCACCCTTGAAGACGAATTTGCGCTTGTTGATGCGTCGTCCTGATCCGCTTACTCCAACGCTGACGCTGCTTTCACTAACCTTCATACCGGCGTGCCCTTCACCCGCATACTCAAAGAACTCTGTCATCTCGACCTCATCCGCGGTTTCGATGCGCCGCGCAATAGCGAGCTCTTGAGCGACTCTGGCTTCTGCTTCAGCCATTCGCATCTCCAGCTCACGTTTTACCGTCTCCTCCCGCAAAACTTCGACTTTGTCCGAGTCAGGCCTCTCTCTCACTGTCTGTTCGAACGCGCTCAGAAGAAAAGAGGTAGGGCTATTCACAAATTTCAGGGCCGCGACTGCGGCTTGGGTCACGTCGTCCATCTCAATGGCCATTCGTTATTACTCCTCTAGTTTTATCGCACCGTAATTGGGTTAATCGCCATTGTCGAGACTGCAAGGAATACTCAAATCGAATCTGCTTAAATCGCCCGCGAAACCAATGTCGTTTGGTTTAGATCAAGCTCAAGCACCAGCGCTAAACCAAACAGTCGTGGTTGAGTATTTCTGTCGCCACCCGACAAGTGGCAGGCCTGCATATTAGGGTTTGCGTGTGGCTCACCCGTTTTTGCCAAGCCTAATATCAGAGCAGCTCGGACCGGGGAAGGTCTGCTTTCGCTCCCCAGACGATCTTTTTCGAATAGGTGGTCAATGACCACCATTCTTCGCGGATTCCTTCTCTCATCGGCCTCCTCATTAAAGGCCAAGTGAAACTTTGTTTCTTCACTACGCTTGCGCAGCAATCTTCCGCTTTGAGTTGGTCTGAAAACGGTTGCCAGAGATTGGAGATTGATAGATATCCTCATCTAGGAAACGCAGCAGTGCCTTTAGTCCTTTTTTATCATCTGGGAAGATTAACTTCATTTGTCCACCCTCATCATGAACGCCAATCTCTATATCGAAGCCTGCTGCCGCAGTCCTCAGTTCCTGAGGAGTACAAGAGTCGAGAATGCCTTCTTGATTTATGAAGGTGACTTTTTTTCGTATCCAATTATCAATGTTTGCGCCAAGCCAGTCAGGATTAAAGCCGTGAAACTTCTCAACGTTGAAAAAGCTTTCTACTTCGTCTTTTGTGCTTTCATGATAGTAAGCGTCCATGTCAAAAAGGCGCCGAGTGTTATGAAGGCTTACAAATCTAAGTTGGCTTGGCGAGTTTTCAGCAGTGCCCTGAGTCAATATCGCTGTAGGTTTGTGATCCAGTGCAATGCCGATACCGTCAAGACGGCGAAAAGTGTTTTTATCATAGAAAAGTGAAAATTTTCCTGTAGCTATAGCTTGACGTTTGTCAAATGCCTGAATTACGACGGTAGTCGAACCGTTTTCAGTGAAGCCTCCGAAAAGCCCTTTAATTGTCCCCAGACCATCCTCCGTAGGCTGCCAAATGTTGGCGTTCTCTGGTTCACGCACAGCAGCAATGAGGCCGTCTAGGTCATCAAAACCATCTATCAGAAGTAATTCGTCTTCATCGGGCCTGTAGCGAGCATCAAAAGGGACATCATTTTTTTGGTTTGTGAAAGTGATTGCTTGACGGCGAAGCTCCGTCTCGAGGTCTTCCTGAAGCTCTCCGCTAGTGACAACTCTGAGAATGCGTGGCGTTGTACCAAGCAAAACAAAAAGATCCATCTAATTTCTCCTATGATGTTTCAAGCACGGTGTGAGTTGTTATGTAGTTTACCTTTCCGATATCTGCCGGCTTATTGATCACTCCTTTGGATATGAGCAAAAGATTTCCGCCATTGTTTAATTGGACTTCATAAAATTTATAGCCGCAAATTGCTAGAACTGGATTGGCATAGAAAGACTTCGAGACCCAAATGAAAACGAAAAACATCAAGGCGAAGAAAGTAAAAGTCATGGGGTCAAGGAAATATTTTCCGCCGCCGAGCACGGGCAACATATAAGCAACGAAGTAGCCTGATATCTCTTTGTCAGCAGGCTTGATCGACACTGCAGTGATGGTGGTTTTATTCAGTTTGGCGGCTGACGTTATAATTATCTGGTGGCAGATCGCACAGAGTGAAAGGGAGCAAAATAATACAAAAAATGCCCATAATATTTGGTCATTACTCTGATAGAGCAAGAATGAAAGTGTGAAGCCGATTGGCGCGATTGTCGTCAGTACCAATGCGAATTTCATGAGAATACTAAGCATGTTTAGCCCTTCCAGCGCCGGCCTCAAGCAGCCTGGCGGTTCCGTTGGATAGAGCTGGCATGATAAAGCTTTTTACTGGATATCCATACAGCATCGAGCTATCCCTCGCTCCCTGGTGCCTCGATAGTGTAGCTAGTCGGTTTTCATGTCAAATCGCCATCCTCTTGCTTTCTGGCAGTCTCTTCGCTGGGTATCTGGGTATCTGGGCATCTGCGTGTGAAGTCTCGAAGGGCCTCGCGATCTGCGCGCACCCTGCGACTGCCACTGTGATGCGAATACCTAGCAAGCTCGGCGTCACTGGAAGGAATAGCGTCTTGGGTTCGTGCCGATATTATCTAGCCGGAGGGCGGGGCGCTGCTTGGGGTTGCGAGCAGTTTGCCCGCGGTCTGTCGGCGAAAATCCGTCTAGGACCTGTCTAGTATTGCCTGGCGCGCTAAGGATTTGTCTGCCCGGTATTTCGCCGCCTCATCCCACCAGCGTGGGCCTGGATATTGATCGGGCAGTTCCCTTGACGGCCACCTCTTGAATTCTTGACGAGGCTGGTGCTTGCCAAGCTGCGCGAATGCCCGCAAAGGCTTGGCCTGCGCGGCTTTCAGCGATCAAACCGCTGATGGCGCCGGATAAATCCGTCAAAACCTGTCTAGAATTTCGTCAAGGCCCGTCAAGGATAATGACTGCGTTTCCTGGGCTCGGCCGTGGGCCACTTGTCCAGTAAGTTACCGTCGTGTCCACTTTCTGTTTTGGACGAGGTAGCTATACGCCCACCTAAACTATCTGCTACCAACCCGGGCTGGCTTTGGCCCGCGGGGCGAGTCGTATGAGCTGAGGCCTCTCCAGCCGTCCAGAGCCTGTCCAGAATCCGTCAGGGGGCTGTCAGGGGTATGAGACGGAAAAGGCCCTTAACGTTGACGGCCTCCGCACGGGGCAAGCCTTAGATGGCCACCCAGGGCGGGTTTCGTCTCATGCCTCTCTCACATTCCGTCAAAGTGCCGCAGGCCTCCATGGTACAAACCACATGACCATGCTGTGGCACCTATGGTCACTCAGAGTTATTTGGAAGATCCTATTACTCTACTGTTGATTCTCGATTTTGCGGCGGGAGGAACGTTTCAGGATGGGCGCTCAGATACTGTTCAAAACGTTTTGCATTCTTGTATTCGTTGTATCCGGTGGCGAATAAAGCGCTACCGCAGGTAAACGTAAAGACAAGACAAAGCCCAATGAACAATCCGTAAGGCGGCCCCGCTTTCAACATGACAGCGATGCCCAGGATAGCTCCAACAGCCATGAATATCATAGCTGCGAGCATTCCGACCCAAGCGCCAATTACGTCTGAGCGCCGGATTCTGACAAAAGGTGTGGGGTTCTCTGGAGTAATGACCAAGTATTTGGCGACTTGGCGGATCTGCTTCCTATCCCAAAGCCCCAACTGGGTGAGCTTCAGCAACGCAGCTGCCTTCACTGAGCTGGCACGAATACCCGAAGCGATGTGAAACCCTTCAAGCTGGATTGCGTCATCGAGATACGTAGTAAATGGGCTCTCCGCTACACGATCACTACGTAGTTCTTTCAAACGCTTGTATCGCTTATGTACGAAGTGGCTATCGTAAAATTCCAGGGCCTTGACCAAGGCAGTTATCAAAATTACGACGACTCCTGCAAGTGCTGTAATGATTGCAGAACTGCTATTGGAAAAGCTTTGAATTTGCTCAAGCATAGTTGCCACTTTTTAGATAACGGAAACGGTCATGTTGCCTTCATCCCCGCTACCATTCTACTTCGGTCAGGAAGCTATCTGTATTGGCTATAGAGCAGTGGCGTTCTATGAAAAAGCAGGCATTTGGCGACCATGATTTTTGAAGGCAGGGGGCTGCCTAGGTCCGCTCTTTGGGGAGGCGAGCCTCAGTGCGAACTCTCTGCTGGTTTCGAGAGAGCGTAGCACCGGCGCCCTGAATGCCCGGAATTACCTTTACGTAGTTTGCGTCTGCCGGCGGCAAAGTGTCCTGGCGATGTGATACCGGTCTTCCCCGCATCTAATGCGTGAGCCCCGCCCGCAGGGGGGGGCGCCACGGTTCTCAGGCGGCCACGCTCGCCGAATCCATCTCATGCCTGTCTCACATTCGCCAGCGATTTGGTAAAGGCCAGGTAAAAGCAGGAGAGGCGAAAGGGCGGCGTTCGTCTGGGGTCTGTCAGGGGTATCAGAGGCCACGGTGCGCTTGTTTGACGGGCTGGCCACGCGATAAGCCTAAGACGCCCACCCGGCGTGGTTTTGGTCTGATGCCTGTCTCGCATTCCGTCAAAGCGTGGTCAAAGTGCGGGAAGATCGATCAGATCCCGGGCAGGCCTCACAGCATAGCTAAGATCCGGTACAGCGCCCGATAGCAGAGAATCCATAAGCGCTTTGATCGACACGCGCTGAAGGCATAGATCCCCATCGTCTCCGTACTTAGCTAGCGCCCACATCTCTCCCTGGCCCAAATCAAAGACAACAGTGCGCCGGGACAAAAGCCACCCTTCCCGGGGATTCTTCCAAGACCACGCATGTTGGCCTCGGTACGAATTAGCTACGACACTTTCGAACGCCTTGCCGTGATGCAATTCATACATTGCACCGCGCGACGGGTCTGCGGCGATATCGCTCTTAAGAAAGTATCCAAAGGCGCTGCCGTCGTGACATGGTTCCCTTACGTGCTTGGACCATTTTGTATAGGTCGGCATCCCCAGTTTAAAATCACGCATCCGCTCATGATGTGGATCAGGCAACGAATCACTGATCCGGATGTGGTTCTTGAACTTCTCCCCGTTTACGATCCATATCATGCGCTCCCCGTAGAACGCCTCGCGGCTGTTCATCTCCTCAATGCTCATCGGAGAGTTTTGGAGCTCAATCACTGTGCCGTCTGGGCGCTTTACATCAGCGATATGCTTCTCGCCAGCATGGTCATAGGCCACAACCTCTTGCCACTCGAACGGAAACAGAGCTTTCCAGGCGCGATGCCAGGGACCTTCGTTCTCCATCCATGGGTCGCAGTGCCTTCGGCCAGCGTGTGCCCAGTGCCAACGAATGATTGGCCCGCATTTCGCCTGAGCGGGTTTTCCGCACAACGGACACTCGCCTTTAAGGCCTGGCGCTGGCGCAGCACGCTCTCCGCCCACAAGAGCTACTTCCATTGATGGCATAGCCTTCTCCCTTCCCATGATGAGAAGGAATGTAGCTGAATAGACCGGGCGTGATCATTTACATCGTGTTTCCCTAATTGGGGGACAACCCTTGCCGGTAGGGGTTTCCAGATAATGTGCCCATATTTCACAAGGCTGCCAGTCAAAACGCCTTCTCTTAGTGGAAACCATAGTGGAAACCTGCGCCTGGCAACCGTTCGCATTGGTAACCTTCCGTGGTAGCCATGGCGAGGTTCGCGCTAGTTCGCGTTGTAGGGTTCGGACTAAAGGTGCGAAGCTCAATGTTTACAAGAAAACGACTTAGGCGGACGAATTGTGAAGTTTGAGCCTACCCAACCTGGTAATCCTCACCGTCTGACGATAGACCAGCATGTCTTCCCGAAAGCGAGCATCCAGCGCTTCACGAACCCAGGAGGCAGCATTGAAATTTTCGTTAAGAAGTTGAACCGTGTACTGAAACTGAAACCAAACAATTCGATCTTCTGCGCCAGGCGGGTTTGGGATCAGAAAACTGAGGCGGGGATTGGGAAGCACATTGAGGATCGTTTTCAAGCGTTGGCCTGTGCGATAGAAAAGGGCACAGTGACCACCATTGGGGTTTTCGAGAAACGCATCATTGAGGAGTTTTTTTCGCTATGGCGAACGCGCCAGAAATTTAAGCTTCAAGGTCTGGGGGACGTCCGCCTCAATGGCATCAATGGTGACTCTCTTACCAAGGATGAGCAGGAGATCTTGGAACGGAATCACGTGATGTACGCCGTTGATGGGGTCATGAGGGGGAGGCTACTGGCAAGCGTCCACGTGTTTGGATATCAAGATCGATTTATCCACGATAACAAGTCAATGCGATGGGGTATTGCTCGATCTTGCTCTGACGAGTTCATCGTCCCTGATTGCTTCGACGATATGATGATAGTTCCAATCTCCCCCAAGATCGCGATCGTAGCTGATCTTCCGGATCTAACTCTGACCCATGATCAAGTTGTAGTAATCAACCAAGCCGCCATCGCGCGCGCGAGTGGCTACTACTTCGCGCGCCGGCTTGCAGTTAGCCCTGTTGTTCGTGAGATCAGTCCGCCGTTCGAGCGGCGCTTCGATGATAGGTCTTACTAAGCGTTGCGAGCGAATCGTGAATAGACGAATGATCTGGGAGCGCTTCATTATTGGCAGGCTGGTTCGCGGTTCGCGCCTTGGGGGTTGCGAACCTGCTGCCAGTACGCACCCGAATGCGTGCCGACCGTGCGTACTGAACTGCGTAATTTCCGTGCGTAATTTGCGCAGGTACTGCGTATTTCGGGGGGAGCCGTCGCTGAGGCCAAACCGGTTACATACCGGCAGGGCACCACGCGGCCCCGTGCGTGAATATGCTGCGCGAAGGGTGCGTGAAACCTTGCCTGGGGAGGGCTTCGCGCATTGACCAGGTGCGCGACGGGAGTGCGCGAATTACTGGGCGAAGGTTACTTATGTCTGCGGTTATTGAATACCGCATTGGCGCAATGCGACCTCCAGCGACTGGTCCAGTACATATTCCCCGGTCGTAGACGCCGCTTGATTCAGGCCAACAGTGCGATAGATAAGCGTCTTGCCGGATCGCATCTCTTTGAGAATTGACTGAGCCTTCTCGCCTGTTGACGCGGTAAACGGCGACATGGACCGTGCTGTAGCATCCATCGCCGTCTTGTAGGCATTTTCCACTATTTGTTGCTGCTGGGGATCTTTCGGTGCGTAGGCTTGCATAGCTTTGAGCTGGCCCTCGGGCACATAGTCCAGCGGGGTTTCGCTGGTGCTGATCGTCCATGCCTTGTTCTGATCGACTCTGAGCTGGACGTCGCCGACCGGGATCAGGAAACGGCCGCCGCTTTTTACGCCCACTCGTAGGTCACCATTTACCACCTCAATGTATGGGTAGTATTGATTGCTGACGGTGTATATCCCGCCCCTTGTGTAATAGGTGCCCACCGTGATTGCGCAGCTGGATTTATCAGTGAATTTGTCAGTGTTGCGAACAGTCACCCATTCGACGGCGGGGCCGGTAGCACAACCAGACGTCAGTAGGACGAGCATTAAGACAGGGGCGAGCTTCACATTCACATTCCTTGTACTGGGTTAGTCTAGTCAGGCGGCCGGCAATATAGCAGGCGGGAATGCTATACCGCGTGGCTTGGTCAGCATTTGGCTGGCCTCCATGGTGTGTTTCTCCGAGAGGAGCTGGACGAGCAGTTGACCAGCCAAGTAGTGGTCTCTGATGGTGGTCACCGCGCCTGGTCACCGCGGGTGTATCCATCTTGGATCAGCGTCAATTCCTGGATACCTGGGGATACTGGCAGCTTTCGACTAGAAGTGGGGATCTCTTGCGAATATTTGCGGGCAGCCGCTAGGGAACATTTGATGCAGCAGAGGAAAGGATAGTCGTCTCGTCAGTGCCCGCTATAAAAGCAATAACTTGCTCCTTTGAATTCGGGAAAAGGTCGGGATGCCCATCTGATAGATATTCGATAACCGATTCTTCATCCCAAGGGCCCAACGAGGTCATGTAGTCATGGTAGTCATTTTGAATATCCATCCATGATCGGTACGGATGCTTTGAAAGCAACACTTCTGTCCGAGTATAAATAATGTGAATCTGCACGAATCTGATATCCATGTGTAGACAGGGGGCGCTGAAAAATGAGCGTAAACTCGCAGAGTTTTCTTTAGAACATCTGCGTTGTACCGGAAGCGGGTGACCCAACCAATTGTTTTTGGTCGATAGCAGCGTTTCAGTAGGTCTGCTTGACTCAGAGGAAATACTAGCGTTGTCTGGATGGCACGCCTTCCAGTCAGGCCGGCCAATTCCGATCGTAAGAACAAGCTAGCTCATACGAGAGCAGACCTATGCATAGTTTTGATGAGCTTGCCGACCGTTGCGCAGCCTTTACTCTGGAGGCGTTGCGGAGCGCAAACGAAAGAACGGTTGAAGCTCTACAAACGAGTGCGGCTACCCCTCTCGTGAAAGCTCTCCAGATGATACAGCTGCAGAAAGTGATCTTTTCGGTTGGGATGTTCTCAATCTTTGAGGCCAGCTTACAAGACCGTCTGAATTGCAGGGATGGATTCCGTGAAGCGAAAGCCATATTGGACCAGCAAGGGGAAGCTGAACTGAAGGATCGTTTTCAGGACCTAGTCGCAGCCATCAATGTGCTTAAGCACGGAAGAGGTCGCAGTTATGACGCGCTTGTTGCCAAAGCGCAGTGCCTACCATTCCGGATGAAACTCCCAGATGAAGCGTTTTTCTTTGAAGGTGACGTTTCTGAGGTAGCGACACTTGTCGAAGTGGACGATGCGTTCGTACAGCTTTGCGGTCACGTAATCCGTCAGGTGTCCGAAGTGCTGCGAAAGGTACAGCAGGACTTTATTTAACGCTCGTCTACCTACCGTATGCCCGAAAGAGAAAGACGATTTTTTGCCATTTGTCTGGTGTGGATGCCGCCCGATCGGGTCATCGCCAGCGACTTAACAAAACTTAACCTTTTTTCAGGGCAAGAACCTGTCAAAACCTGTCATCGAGGGCGGACCAGAACCTGACAAAACCTTACATCGGATCAAGTGAGCAAGCCTGGGTCGATGTTGACATCGCGCGGGCCTGGAACAGGTGGCAAAGCTCGCCACCTGTTAGCAAAAGTTAGTCCGGTGAGAGGTTGGCCAGCCTGCAACCCTGTTAACAATTGTCAAGGTTGGCGCGCGGCAGGCGACTCCGTGACGGAGATCACTGTGATAGATGGTAACCAGATGTGTATCGAGTCACGAGTTGAACGGTAATACACCGTTTACACCCCAGTCACCTAACAATGCGGGCAACAATATCGCTACGGATGAGACCTGCCGCGGCCAAGTCCTGAAGCTTTTTCACCAGCGCTTCTCGCTCAATCTTCGACGTTACCGGGTCGACAATTTGATATTGGCGATCGCACCACAGCTCAACTTGACGAAGCCAGAAAGCCTTCACAACGGGTTCTGTATCCAGTCGGTCCAGCAGATATGCCACTTGCTGCCATCCCGGTTTTAATTGAAGTATCGCTTGGCGGCGGGCTGTCGATAGTTCATGCCAGTCTCGATCTAACTTTGCGCCCATACCCGTGCTCACGGAGTTCCATGGTTGTTTGTCTAGCGCCGTCACCGCCGCGCGAAACACTTTGTCCGACGGATCATCAAGCGCCTCAAACAGTTCGGGCAATTGATCATCCCCGAGCAAGCGCACAGCCGCATGCCGTACGGTGGAATAACCAGAGCGTATCGCTTCTGTCAGCCATCGATCTTCGAGTTCAGCGTTAAGCTCTGCTGCCAGGCCAAGAACACCGAGCCAATCACGTTTCCCTGTGGGCACGTCTTGGTTCACCCGTTCTGATAGCACCGCCAGTGTGTCGACGTTATTACGTGGTGCCTCAAAGCGCGCCAGGCTACGGATCGAGGGCGATGCATCCAGCAAGGCCTTACGTAAAAGCGGCCTTGGATTGTCGAGCAATGGGAGCAGCGCACGTAGTACGCAGACTCGCACTTTGGCTCCTGGCTGTGACAGCGCTTCAAGCAGCAATGGCGAAGCTTGCGCAACTGGCAGCTCCTGGCATGCAGATACGGCTGTTAGCCTAACGGTCAGCTCACGATGAGCAAGGGCGCTACGGATAAGGGCTTGTGGGGCGGTATTTTTTTCCAGCAAAAGCGCAAACAGATAGCGCGCAGCTTTTCCTTTTCGAGTAAGGAAATTTGCGTAGACCTCATCTTGGATTTCGGGCGACTGTAGTACATCGCGTACGGATTTTAACGTGGGTCCATGATCGGCTCTCTGCCGTGCAGCCAGTGCCATAAGAGGCTCCAGCGCAAATAACAACGCTTGAGTCTGAGAGGTCGACAGATAGTGATTCATGCCTACCAACGCCAAATCGCGAATCTGCTGAACCCAATCATTCAGCCGATCTATCAAAGCCACTAACACCTCTGGAGAAGGGTGGCTGCACAATTCCCTGACTGCGACTTCTCGAATGAAACCGTTGTAGTGGGTGCTGAGTTCTACCCAGGTATCTTTACCCCTGGCATTTTTGAGTAGTTCCAAGGCTTCGTTGCGTCGATGTTCAGACCATGAGGAAGCAGGTACTTGTTTGTTCCTCAGTCTATCTAGCCACTTCTCTATGGAGGTCATGCTTCAACCTTTTCCAGGGACGCTTTCCGAACACCGGGAAGACAGGCCGCGCCAGGTGGGAGATGATTCGCTTCGCGGTGCCCGCATCCCAGTTGGTGAGACGTGAGGCGTACCACTCTCGTGCTAGTGGCTCGAATGTCTCGCCAGCGATATCCCTCTCTGCTTTCTTGCGGGCTTGTTTGGTAACGATCGGTTTTTTTGCCGTCGGCGGCGTCGGTACGCAATTCGGCAGGCTTCTGCCTGGCGAATGATCCGCTCACCTCGGGATAACCGCCAAGCCCAAGCCATGACCACTTGCCGTCAGGCTTCTTGTAGCGAAGCTGCCAGGACTCTTGGCCCTCAGGCTTCACGCGGAAATAAAGGCCGCTCCCGTCCAGCTCGCGATACTCGTTGGCATCAGGCTCTAGGCCGGCCAATGCGGTATCGGAAAGGGGGCGGCGTTTTATCTCAGATAGCTCCATTTTGACTTGCATCCCCTCGGTTCAATTATTTGTCGAGGATACACGGAGGGAAGGTATGGAGGGATACAAGGAGATATAGCCAGAAACAAGAAAGCCCGCACTAGGCGGGCTTCTTGAGGTGGTTTAGAGACTCACGTAGACATCTGTAAACCGGTACTTGGTGGCTACACAGGGACTTGAACCCCGGACCCCAGCATTATGAATGCTATGCTCTAACCAACTGAGCTATGTAGCCAAGTGGCGCGCATTATTCGCGTAGAACGGGAATGCGTCAAGGGCTTTTGTTAAGTTTTTTTCTACGCTTTCAACTGTTTAACGAAAAACAGGCTAAATGGCGACGAGTGGCGGGGTGAATGGCGGGGGGCTTTTCAGGCTGCGGTCTTTTGCCGCCGCTTACGTAAAGCGTCGGTCGAGTTGGGCAGATATCCTTTTCGCCCAACGTTTTTTTATAGCGGGGGCTTACGGCTGCGGCGGGTTGTGGGTCACGCGTTTAAGTTGTTCGCGCGCCCGTGACAAGCGTGAGCGTACGGTGCCGATGGGAATGTCCAGCGCATCGGCGGTGTCCTGATAGCTGCCATCGGTCTCGAGCGAGGCGTATAGCGTCTTGCGCATTTCCACCGGCAGGTGGTCGATGGCGTTCAGGGTTTTTTCCAGGCGTCGGTTGACTTCAAATTCCCAATCCAGGCTGTTGCGTTCCTCCTGACCATGCCACAACGATTCATCGAACTCGCAATGCACGGGTTTGGCATACATGCGCCTGAAGTGGTTGCGGATCAAATTCTGAGCGATCCCGCACATCCAGGTGCTGAGCGTGGCCTGGCCGCTGAAACGTTCTCGGTTGCGCCATGCTTCCAGATAGGTCAGTTGCAGCAGGTCGTCCGCATCTTCGGGGTTGAGCACGCGTTTATGAATGAAGCGTCGCAGTTTCTTTTGCTGGTCGTCCGTCAGTTGAACCATGAACTGAGGCGAACTGCCGACGAGGTGAGCGAGATCACCAATAGGTATTTTCATGTTGTTTTTCCTCCGGAAAGGCTCGATCGAAATGGTTTCGATAGGAACCCCTTTTGCACTGGCTGTGCCAAACGGGAAAAACGCATAACTAGTTGATTTATATAAATATATATTCTTGCTCGTACAGCTGTTTGTGCCGTAACTTGCAAAAGGTTCGATGTGGATGTGCAAGTATTTTCATGCCCATTGGCTTGAAACGTTTTGATGGAACTGGACCGCAGCGGCTTGCCACATAGGGACACAAACTTCCCATTCTGGCCCGCCCATGAAAGTCGAATCCTTCAACGATGTGCAGCAGATCCAACCCCTGGACAAGCCCAGTGTCAGCACTGTCGAAGCGCCAAGCCGTTCGCTGGCCCTGGATGACATTGCGCAGATTTTCGCCGAAGAAGTGACACTTAATGCGCAAGCCCTGGGCCTGCGATCCATTGGCGCGAAAGTTTCGCCTGTGGCGGAGTTCGTGCATCTGTATGAGCAACTGGGTCACCCTGGCCAAACCACGCTGGAAACCATTGTTCGCCGGCTTCGGTTCGAGTTGCTGCGCAAGCCCACGGTCGAAAAACTGGTCAGCCTTGCCGGCAGTGATCCCGCTCGTGCCTTCGTGGTGCTTGGGCTTATCGCCAGCGAAGCGAAGACCAATGGATTGAGGATCGAAGAGGACTTGGCACGCGGCGCGCTCAGAGAGCTCAAGCGTGATTTCGGCGGCCCGATCCAGGCAGGTCTGAATATCGCCCTGGCGTTGAAACAAGCCAGCGCCGACCCGCAGGAGCGTCAGGACGTGCGTGCGCTCTATTACGCCTCTGTGGTCGTGCGCCAATCCTTGGCGTTGATGCTGCAAACGCTGTTGAAAATGTACGGCCCGACGGAGTTTTCCAGGGGCGTCGGCCTGATGACTCAGGCGCTGAACGGTGATATCGCAGCCCACACACAGTCTGTGCCCACGGAAAAATTGCGCCTCCTGCTCAAAGGGTTGGGCGAGTGTCGCGAGTTGCGCTCGGTGCTGGGCAACTGCGAGGCGTTGATCCAGCGCCTTAACGTTGAACAGAATGCGGTGGATCTGTTGCAGCGTTTTCTGGGCTACGCCAGTACCGGCATCGATTCGGCCGAGGTGCAAAGGCTGGCCAGTGAATTTGGCGGCACGCTGCTTGCCGCCCGGCTGCGTTCGCTCAACGAATTGTCCAGGGAGATAAAGGCCCTGCCCCTGGCCTGGTGGCTTGATGCTCAATCCCAGGCCAGCGCCGTGAAAGCCTTCAAGGACGTGATGCTTGAGTGGGCCCGCGAAGAACGCGGTCCCCTGAAATTCCCCGGCGAGACGAGGACGTACGGGTGACACTGCTGTCATCGATCAATGGCGTGCTGCTCAAGGTGGCGCGGCGCGCCGAAGTGCTCGGCGCGGTGGTGGTCATGGCCATCGTGTTTATCTTCATTGTGCCGTTGCCCACCTGGCTGGTGGACATCCTGATCGCGTTGAATATCTGTATTTCCTGCCTGTTGATCGTACTGGCGCTCTACCTGCCGGGGCCGTTGGCGTTCTCGTCGTTCCCATCGATCCTGCTGCTGACCACCATGTTTCGCCTGGCGTTGTCGATTGCCACCACGCGTTTGATCCTGCTGGAGCAGGACGCGGGTGACATTGTGGAAGCGTTCGGTAATTTCGTGGTGGGCGGCAATCTGGCGGTGGGCCTGGTGATCTTCATGATCCTGACCATCGTCAACTTCCTGGTGATCACCAAGGGGTCGGAGCGGGTCGCTGAAGTGGCCGCCCGCTTCAGTCTGGATGCGATGCCGGGCAAGCAGATGTCGATCGACAGTGACCTGCGCGCCGGGCTGATCGACGGTGCACAGGCGCGGGACAAACGTGAGCAGCTATCGCGCGAAAGCCAGTTGTTCGGGGCCATGGACGGCGCCATGAAGTTCGTCAAGGGCGACGCCATTGCTGGTTTGATCATCGTGGTCATCAACCTGCTCGGGGGCTTCTCGACCGGGATGTTCCAGCACGGCATGAGCGCAGGCGAGTCGATCGCGCTGTATTCGGTGCTGACCATCGGTGACGGCCTGATCGCGCAGATTCCCGCACTGCTGATCTCCCTCACGGCCGGCATGATCATCACCCGCGTGGCGCCGGACGGGCGCAAGGGCGTCAGCAACATGGGCGCCGAAATTGCCCGGCAAATGACCAGCGAGCCCAAGAGCTGGATGATCGCGTCGGTGGGCATGCTGGCCTTTGCCACGCTCCCCGGCATGCCCACCGTGGTGTTCATTCTGATTTCGATGATCACCGGTGCCCTGGGCTACTACCTCATGCGCCAACGTCAGCGCGAGGAGGCCCCTGCGGCGTCGGACGAGAAAGCGGTGCGTCCGGAAGAGAACGGCAGTGAAGACTTGCGTGGCTTCGACCCGTCACGGCCGTATCTGCTGCAATTCAACAGTCAGATGTTCGGGGCCCCGGAGGTCATCGACATCGTGCAAAAAATTCGGCAGGCCCGAAATGCGCTGGTTGCCAATATCGGCTTGACGCTGCCGCCGTTCGAAGCCGAGTTCAGTGAGTCACTGGCTGTCGATGAGATGCGCTTTTGCGTGCATGAAGTCCCGGTCGTGACGGCCACTTTCAGTGACCGTGTCGCGGTCGAGTACGCCGCCCTCGCGCAGCCTCCGGACCGGGGCGAAAGGGGGCTGCCTGAACGGGACGAGGCCGATTGGCTGTGGCTCAGCCCTGATGATCCGTTGCTCGACGATCCGCAGGTCGAGCGTTTCAGTGCCCACAGTCTGGTCATCGAACGCATGAAGCGGGCGATGTTGCTCAGCGGGCCACGGTTTCTTGGCATCCAGGAAAGCAAGTCGATCCTCAGCTGGCTTGAACACAACCAGCCGGAACTGGTGCAGGAACTGCAACGCATCATGCCGCTTTCACGTTTCTCTTCAGTGCTGCAGCGCCTGGCGGCCGAGGGCGTGCCATTGCGTGCCGTACGGTTGATCGTCGAATCGCTGATCGAGTACGGCCAGCATGAGCGCGAGCCGGATGCCCTGGCCGATTACGCCCGTATCGCGCTCAAGTCGCAGATATTTCACCAGTACAGCGAAGCCGATGGCCTGCACGCGTGGCTGCTGTCGCCGCACACCGAGAACATCCTGCGCGAAGCCTTGCGTCAAACCCAGAGCGGCGTGTTTTTCGCCCTCGATAACGACAGCAGTGCTGCCCTGGTCGGCCTGCTCAACCAGGCGTTTGCACTGCGGCCGAAAACCAAAAGTGTGCTGCTCGTGGCCCAGGACCTGCGCAGTCCCTTGCGCGCGCTGTTGTTGGATGAATTCAACCATGTGCCGGTGATGTCATTCGCCGAGCTGGGGAGCAATTCCAAGGTAAAGGTCCTGGGCCGATTCGACCTGGGTCAGGACGAGCTGCTGCGCGGGGCCGTGGCATGAACCCTTTATTGATATGCCCGCCGAGGGTCGCCCCATGATGTTCGAGCTGCGAGTGCTGGATGGCTTGCACCAGGGCGCCGCGCTGCCGTTATTTGGCGAGCAGTGGAGCCTGGGCGCCAACCCGGACGCTGATCTGTTGTTGAGCGATCCCGAGGTCGTCGAGCATCACGCACGTTTGCGCTTGGCCAATGATCGTTGGTCGGTGCAGGCCGAAGCCGGACTCATCAAAGACAGCGATGGGCAGGTGTTGGCGCAGATCGGCGAGCTGGCGCTGAACACGGTCTTCTTGATCGGCTCCGTTCGCTTGTGTGTCAGCCTTGCCGATCAGCCCTGGCCTCCGGCGCCCGTGGCTGTACCGCCGTCTTCCGAGCCTGGGGGGCAGGCCCCGCTGGCGTTGAAACTGTCATCGATTCCATCGTCCCAACAAAAGCGTTTGCTCAGCCTGGCCCTCGCGTTTGCCGTGCTCATGGCGGCGGTCGGCATTATTTTCAGTGGAGAGCGCAATGCTCAGGCATCGCTGATGCCGCCAGTGATTCAAAAGCCTGAACTGGCCTCGCCGTTCGAGGTGCGCCAGCAGTTGTTGAAGATGCTCAACGATCGGGAATTAAGCCAGCGGATCACTTTGCAAGTGATCAATGGGCAAGTTGCGCTCAGTGGGGACGTTTCACAGGACGATGTGGATCTGGTCGCGCGCATGCTCAGCCGTTTTGGCGAGCAGTTCGATAGCGCAGTACCGGTGATCAGTCGTGTGCGCGTGCGGGATGGAGCCCTGCCCTTCAAAATCGTGCAGATCGTGGGCGGGCCCAATGGTCACGTGGTTCTGGAGGAGGGCAGCCGACTTTTTGTCGGTGATGAAGTGGACGGCTTGCGCCTGGTGCTGATCGACAACAGCAAGGTGGTCTTCGATGGCGTACAGCGTTATGAGGTGCGCTGGTGAACGCGCAGTTGCAAGCGCGCCTCGACGCCTGGCAGGAACGCCAGGCGCGCTCGTTGGCCAGTTTCTCGCCTGTAACAATGCGGGGCCGAATCCAGCGCGTAAACGGCATGTTGCTGCAATGCCGGCTGCCTCAGGCGCGCATCGGTGATTTGTGTCAGGTGGAAAAGAACCCAGGCGACTACATGCTGGCGGAGATCATCGGGTTCGATCAACAGGACGCCGTGCTCAGTGCCTTGGGCAACCTTGAAGGCGTGCAGGTGGGGGCCGGCGTGGAGCGTCTTGGGGTCTCGCATCGGGTGCAGGTCAGCGCGGCATTGCTGGGACAGGTGCTGGATGGTTTCGGCCGGCCGATCACGGGAGAAGGTGTCAGTGCGTTTGTCCAGACGCACGTGTCTGACTCAAGCGCAGTGTTGTGCGAGGCACCGTTGCCCACCGAGCGACCACGCATCAACCGCGCGCTCGCCACCGGGGTGCGTTCGATCGACGGCTTGCTGACGCTGGGCGAAGGCCAGCGAGTAGGCCTGTTCGCCGGGGCAGGCTGCGGCAAGACCACACTATTGGCCGAGATCGCCCGTAACGTTGATTGCGATGTCATCGTGTTCGGCCTGATTGGCGAGCGGGGCCGGGAGCTGCGTGAATTCCTCGATCATGAACTCGACGAGCAACTGCGCGCCAAAGCGGTACTGGTGTGTGCAACGTCCGATCGTTCCAGCATGGAGCGGGCACGTGCAGCCTTTACGGCCACCGCGTTGGCTGAAGGTTTTCGGCGCAAGGGCAAACGGGTATTACTGCTGATTGACTCCCTGACCCGTTTCGCCCGCGCCCAGCGTGAAATCGGCCTGGCCGCCGGCGAACCCCTCGGGCGCGGCGGCCTGCCGCCGTCGGTGTACAGTCTGTTGCCGCGCCTTGTAGAGCGCGCCGGGTTGACCCGCGAGGGTGTGATCACTGCGATTTATACCGTACTGATCGAGCAGGACTCCATGAACGATCCGGTAGCCGACGAAGTTCGCTCGCTCCTCGACGGGCATATCGTACTGTCCCGTAAGTTGGCCGAGCGTGGGCACTATCCGGCGGTGGATGTACTGGCCAGCCTTTCGCGAATCCTGAGCAACGTCGCCGAGCCTGCGGATATCCAGGCAGGTACGGCGTTGCGACGGTTGCTGTCGGCCTATCAGCAGATCGAACTGATGCTCAAGCTGGGCGAATACCAGCCTGGCAGCGATGCGCTGACTGACCTCGCCGTGGACAGTCGCCAGGCTGTCGATGGTTTTTTGCGCCAGGACTTGCGTGAGCCCGCACCGATGGAAACCACGCTGAGACACCTCAAGGAGCTGACCGCCGATGTCCCATTCTGACGTGCTGCTCGGTGAAGTCGAGACGCTGCGTCGCCTGCGCCGACACCGGGCTGACCGGGCCGAGCGGGCGCTGCGTGAAGCGAAGCGGGCCCAGCTGGCTCTACTTGCGCATATCCAGCAGGCTCAGGATGCGCTTGAGCGAACCCGGCAGGAGGAGGCGCAGCAGAGTGCTCAATTGCTCAACCAGCACCAGGGGCAGGTTATTACCTTGCAGGCCCTGAAATCCTGGGGAAGACAGGAGCGTTCATTGTCTGCCAATACCCAGCGCGAAATGGGGCAGCTAGAGGCATTGAGGGGGCAGCGCGAAGAAAAGCAAGCCAGCGTCGGCAGTGCCCAGAAACAGGTCACTGAATGCCTGCGGCAGGTTGAAAAGCTCCAGGAATTATCCCTTTTACTGGCGCAGGAGCCGACATGACCCAGGTTTCTGATAAACCCGCTGAACGTCCACGCCTGCGTGAAACACGAGAGGATCGTGAGTCGGGAACCGTAGGCGTGGCGCCTGCGGAGTTGACGCGGTTGTTTGCTCAGCTGTGGACTGATGCAGGTGACGGTGAGGGTTCTGGTGCGAAGGCCTCACTGTCGGCGCCGCAGAGTTCAGGCAGTGCGGCCATGATCGAGGCGCTCACCGAACAACTGGTGCCTCGTATGCAAGCCGTCTCGCAGTGGCCGCTTCAAGCCACGTTGTATTTGCCTCGTCTGGGACGAATCAACGCCCGCGTGCGCCGCGAACAGGGCGCCTGGAGTATCGACCTGGAGGCGCAGGAGGATGCGACGGCGCGTTGGCTCAGCGGCGTGCGCAAACCCTGTGAAGATCAGCTCGCAGCGGCGCTGGGGCAACCGGTCAGCCTGCACCTGTCCACTGTCGGCTGCGCATGATAATGCGGCCGCTGAGTTTGCGTTCGGTCAAGAGCGACACGGTGGCGGCGCGTCATCAACTGGGCCGTGGCCTCTGCCTGCCGTTTCAGGTGGGCGGGCAACGGGGGCAATTAAGACTCGAACCGGGCCGTGCTCCCGTGACGGGTGAGGTCATGTGCTTTGAAACCTCGTGTGGTGTGCTGGCGCTCGCTGAAGCGGCGCCGTTGCTCAGCCTGTTGGGTGAATGCCCGGTGACATTGGCCCCGTCCGGCAATGATCCGGACTCCTGGTTCTGGGCGCTGTTCCAGCATCACCTGAGTCCTCAGATAAGAGCGCTGCTGGGTTATGTGCGGTTGCTGGAGGCCCCGCGGCCCAAGGCATTTGGCTGCCGACTCACTGTGGCGCTGGGGGCGGCCCGGGTCGAGGGCTATGTGTGGCTGCTCCCCGAAAGCTTCCTGGCGCTGTGCGACGCCGGGCCGTGGCGTACCACGGCCGGGCCGCTGCCGCCGGCGTTTCCATTGGTCATTGCGGTGACCCTCGGGCGTTTGCAGTTGCCCATTGAGCAAGCCCGCAGCCTGGGGGCCGGTGATGTGGTGCTGCTTGAGCAGACGTTTTTTCGTGCCCAGGGAGATGGCTACCTACAGGTGGGTACTCAGCGTTTGCATGGATGCATCGACGATAACAGCGGGCCGTTGTGCCTGACCCTTACTTCAATCGAGGACGCGTCTGTGGACGAAGAATTCATAACCCCCCACTATCCTGGGGACGAGGAGGGCGAGCCCGTGGTGGATGTGTTCGGCCACGAACCGTTCGATGAGCTGAGCATGGCACTGAACGTGCGCTGCGGCACGCTGAACCTGACCCTGGGCGAGTTGCGCAACCTCGCGCCCGGTGCGGTGCTGGGCATTGCCGGTTATGCGCCGGGGATGGCGGGTCTCTATTACGGTGATCGGCCGATTGGCCAGGGCCAGTTGGTGGAAGTCGACGGGCGCCTGGGTTTGCAGCTGTCCCGTGTGATGTTCGGGCGATGACATTTCAGGGGATAGATCCCCTCGTCCTGGCTGTATTCGTCGCCGCGTTGTCGCTGATGCCCATGCTGTTGATCATCTGCACATCGTTCTTGAAGATCGTCATTGTGTTGATGATCACCCGCAATGCCATCGGCGTTCAGCAGGTGCCGCCGAGCATGGCCGTCAACGGCATCGCGCTGGCGGCCACGCTGTTCATCATGGCGCCGGTCGGTTTCGACATCGCCGAGACCGTCAAGGTCACCCCTCTGGACACGAGCAGCTTGACGATGTTTCTACAGACAGGGCATGAGGCCATCCAGCCGTTGCGCGCATTCATGCTGCGTAACGTGGACCCCGACGTGCTGACGCATCTGCTGGAAAATACGGCGCGCCTGTGGCCTCCAAAAATGGCGCAAGAGGTACAGCGCGAAGACCTGATCCTGGTGATCCCGGCATTTGTGCTGTCGCAACTGCAGGCGGGGTTCGAGATCGGCTTCCTGATCTATATTCCCTTCATCGTCATCGACCTGATTGTCTCCAACCTGCTGCTCGCGCTTGGCATGCAAATGGTCTCGCCGATGACCATCTCACTGCCGCTCAAACTGCTGTTGTTCGTTATGGTGTCCGGTTGGTCGCGCCTGCTGGACAGCCTGTTTCTTTCCTATCTCTGAGCGGCTTATGGAACCGATCGTACTGTTCAAGCAAGGCATGTTGCTGGTCGTGGTGTTGTCTGCGCCGCCATTGATTGTGGCGGTGGTGGTGGGTGTCATGACGTCGCTCGTACAGGCGCTGATGCAGATCCAGGACCAGACGTTGCCTTTTGGTATCAAGCTAGTGGCGGTGGGAATCACGCTGATCATGACCGGGCGCTGGATTGGCGTGGAGCTGATCCAGCTGATTAATCTGACCTTCGACATGATCGGCCGCTCGGCCCTGAACTGAGGTATCGCCAGTGCTGTTGTATCTTGAGTACCTGCCCAGCCTGCTCATCGGGATGGCGCGTATTTATCCCTGCGCCCTCTTTGTGGCCGCGTTCTGTTTTCAACATATACGCGGCAGGCTTCGGGCCACCATTGTGATGGTCATGGCGCTGATGCCGGCGCCGGGTATCCATGCGGCGTTGGAAGGGCGGGATTACTCGGCGTTGGTATTGGGCGGGCTGGTGCTCAAGGAAGTTGCCCTGGGATTGTTGCTGGGGGTGCTGCTGTCCATGCCGTTCTGGTTGTTCGAGGCGGTGGGAGCGTTGCTGGACAACCAGCGTGGCGCTTTGGCCGGTGGCCAACTCAACCCTTCGCTGGGGCCGGATGCCACGCCGATGGGGCATTTATTCAAGCAACTGGCGATCTTCCTGCTGATGACTACCCTGGGGTTGGGCGCGTTGACCCAGTTGATCTGGGACAGCTACCTTATCTGGCCTCCCACCGTGTGGTTCCCGCTGCCAGCGGCGAATGGCATGAGCCTGTTTGTCGACCTGCTGGGCGACACCTTCACGCACATGATGCTCTATGCCGCCCCCTTTATCGCGGTGTTGCTGTTGCTGGAATTCGGCATCGCGCTTTTGGGGGTCTACAGTCAGCAGCTGCAAGTCAGTACGTTGGCGCCACCGGTCAAATGCCTGGCAGGCGTCGGTGTTCTGCTGCTCTACTTTGCGCTGCTGCAGGACCTGATCGTCGGACGCATGGGCCTGCTGGGCGACCTTAAACACTCGCTCGGATTTTTGTTCAAGGTGCCGTTGTCATGAGCGACTCGGGCGAAAAAAAACACCCGGCGTCAGCCAAGAAGCTGCGCGACCAACGCAAGAAAGGCCAGGTCGCGCAAAGTCAGGATATTGCAAAGTTGCTGGTGCTGACGGCCATCAGCGAGATTGCTCTATTCACCGCCGAGACCAGCCTGCAACGTTTCCAGCAATTGATCCTGCTGCCGATGTCGCGCCTGTCTCAGCCCTTTACGCGAACGTTGGAAGAAGTCCTGTTCGAAGGCCTGGTGGTGTTTTTCTCATTCGCCCTGTTGATGATCGGCGTTGCGATTACCACGAAGCTGGTCAGCAGTTGGATGCAGTTCGGCATGCTGTTTGCGCCCGAGGCCTTGAAGTTGGATTTCAATCGACTCAATCCGCTCAGCCAGGTCAAGCAGATGTTCTCTGCCCAGCAGTTGATGAACCTGTTGATGAGTGTCGCCAAGGCCTGCTTCATTTCGCTGATCCTGTATGTGGTGATCCGCCCTTCATTGGGTACGTTGATCAACCTGGCCAACAGTGATCTGCAGAGTTACATCCTGGCGTTGATTGCGTTATTCCGCCACCTGCTGCATGTGTGCCTCGGCATGTTGCTGGTGCTGGCGCTCATCGACCTGGTGCTGGTGAAGCACTTTTTTGCCAAGCGTATGCGTATGACCCAGGTGGAGGTCGTAAAAGAGTACAAGGACATGGAGGGCGACCCTCACGTCAAGGGCCAGCGGCGTTCGCTGGCTTATCAACTGGCGCAGGAGGAGCCGAAGGTCAAGCTGCCCAAGCTGGAGGAGTCCGACATGCTGGTGGTCAACCCGACACACTTCGCTGTCGCCCTGTATTACCGCCCGGGTAAAACCCCGCTGCCCTTGCTGGTCAGCAAGGGCACGGATACCGAAGCCCGCAAGCTGATCCTGCGCGCCAAGGCAGCCGACGTTCCGGTGATCCAGTGCGTATGGCTGGCCCGCACGCTTTACACGAAAAAGCTGGGGGCCAGCATCCCCCGCGAAACCTTGCAGGCGGTGGCACTCATCTACCGTACTCTGCGCGAGCTGGATGATGACGCCAAGCGTGAAACCCTTGAGTTGCCGGAGCTTGAGCGGCGTTGATCAGCGGTTTGAGACCCTGTCCAGGGCTTGCAGATTGGCCAGTGACAGCATCCGGCTGAGGATACTGTCGAGCGCGCTGTTTGTTGCGGGCAGCGCGTGCCAGATTACCAGGGCGTCCTGAGCGTCGAGGTAGACAAAACAGCCATTGAACGCCAGTGCCTGCTCAAAACGCCGCTCCAACACACGCTGCAGTTGCCCGGCCTGCACGGCTTCGCAAGCCACCTGCAGGGCCAGCCCCGGCCGCGTTCCTACCTGCAGCGCGCAGACCTTGATCCCGGGCGCCAGTGGCAAGTGAGCGGCATTGCCGCTCACCAGAGAGTCCAGGAATACCTGGCGTTGATCGTCGGGCATGGGTTGAGGCCTCAGCGTTCCAGCGATACCGTCTGGTAATCCGACCGCTCGCCGGCGGGGCCGGGCTCGACACGCATCTGCGGTGGCCACCAGATCACCATCTTGTCCTTGGTCGATTGCGGGCGCGAGCATGAATCACCTTTGCAGGTGGGAACGCAGCCGGTGATGAGCATCGCTGCGCCGATCAGGGTCATGTACAAGAGTCTGAGTTTCATGGCGTAGCCTTCTGGGCAGGAGTAATCAAGGAAGGGCGCGGCACACTGAGGTGTTCGTCCTTCACCACGGGACGCATGGCGATAAAGACTTCGGCCTCTTCACCCGGCTTGAGCCAGGCGTGCGGCCACACGGTGACCGCCAGGGTCTGCGAGTTGCTGCATTCCTTTTCGTCGATACGTACATTGCGTTTGAACTGATTGCGCAGCACCACGACCGCCACGTTGTACTCCGGGCCGGCGAACCACTGGCTGCGTTCGGTATTGAGTGCCAGCAGGTCACGGGTGCTGCACAAGGTGTTGAGCCCCAGCGGCATCGGCGCTGCTTTGAAGGCCTTGGGCACTTCCCCGCTGACCAGGCGTGCCAGGGTACTGATGATGTCACTGCGCTTGATCACCGGCTCATGGGGGGAATAGCGCCTAGCCAGTGGCGTGAGTGCGGCTTGCAATTCGGCCTGGTCGGCCTGCGGCAGATAGCGCGACGGGTCGTCCTGGTCGCCGATGACCCGCGGTGTGAGGATAAACAAGCGTTCACGCCGGTTGTTCTTGCGTTCGGTCGACGAAAACAGCGCCTTGCCCAACAGCGGAATATCCCCCAGCACAGGGATCTTGTTTTGTTTGTCGGCACTCTCGGTGACATGGAAACCGCCGACAACCAGCGAACGCTTTTCCTGTATCACGGCCTGGGTGCTGACCTTGCCTCGGCGTACGTCAAGGTGGTCAGGGTTGCGGTCAGGGTTGCTCTCGTCGAAATTACCGTCTTCTATATCCACCGCCAGATGGAGCTGGTTGACGCCGCGGCTGGTGGTGACCCTGGGCACGACCTGAAGACTGGTGCCCACGGTAACGGGCAAGATGGTTACGTAATCTCTGCCGGGGGTGAGGTATTGGGTGCGGTTGAAGTCGATCACCGCCGGTTGGTTTTCCAGCGTCAGCACCGAAGGGTTCGAAACCATGGTCGCCAGCCCCTTGGCTTCCAGTGCGCGGATATCAGCGTAGAAACGGTCACGGTTTCCGATCGACAGCTGCGACGAGCTGCCCGGCGCCATGTTCACGCCGCCCCGAAAGCGGCTGTTCTGGAAGCCCCAGTTCACGCCGAATTCGCGCAATTGCGTGCGCTCGATATCGAGAATGATTGCATCGATCTCGATCAGCTTGCGCGCAACGTCAAGCTGAGTGATCAGCTCACGGTACATGCCCTGGCGTTCCGGCGAGTCATAGATCAACACGGCGTTATTACGTACATCGGCTTCGACGCGTATACGGCTGTTGGACACCGGGGCGCGCGGGGTCAACGTCGGCCCCGGGTCCAACTGCCCTGGATTGCCATTGGCGCCGAACATTTGCCCCAGCAGCGGATTGGCCAACCGAGGTACGTTGGGTGTGAGAGGGGTTGGTTGGGACGTAGGGCGTTGGCTCGGTCCAGAGAGCGACGAGGTGGACCGGGGTTCCAATAGCTGCCGCAAAATCGTGGCAACCCCGGGGACGATGAGCTTCTCGCCGCGGTAATCCACATGACGGTCCGCCGCATTGGCAAACTTCAACGGATAATTCAGCACGCTCTGCTTTTCATCCGGCGAGCGGCGTTGGCTGCTGAACTGCTTGATCTGTTCGATATAGCGTTTGGGGCCGGAAACCAGCACCACTCCGTCCTCCGGCAGCTCTCCCCAGCCGAAACGGCTATCGAGCAGGCCGATATCGGTCAGCGCCTGCTTGAGATCTGAAATCGTCTCTGACGAGACCTCCAGGCGTGCGGACTCCTGTTGATCCAGGGTGCTGATGTAAAGGGTGTTGTTGTAGAGGTACCATTGAAAACGGTGCTCGACGCCCAGCCTGTCCAGCATGGATTGCGGGGTGTTAGCGCGGATCTTGCCGTTGACGTCCCCCTCCAGCAGGCCCTCGATCTGCAGTTGCGCGCCAAAGGTCTGGGCGAAGTCTTCGAGTACCTCGCGCAGAGGTTTGTGTTCGGCCTCGTAGGCGTAGGCGGTGTTTTTCCATTCGGCGGGGATGGCGGCAAAGGCACTTTGTACCGGGGCGAGCAAGCAGGCGAGCGCGAGCAGGCATGCCAGTTGCGGACGTCTGGATGAAGTTTCAGACAGGTTGGGGCCCAAGCTGGTGTGCTTGTAAATGTTGTTATACATAGGTGTTTCCCTGATTACGCAACAACGAACGTAGCGAAGTAGGTCTGAGTGGCTGGGCCGGCTTGTTCAGGCGTGCAAAGGTGGCACGCCAGGTATCGCGTTGGTTGAGCAGAGATTCGATACTGCGCTGCAAATCCTGCTCGTCGCAGGGCTTATACAAGCAATGAATCAACCAGAGTTCACCACTGGCTGGGCATTGAGCGAGCGCACCCTGATAGTGAGCCAGGCTGATCGCTCCCTGTCGCATCCAAGTTGCCAGCGTTGATTTATTCGGCGCTTGATGGGTCAGTTGAGCACTTAGCAGTATGGCGTCGGAACAGTGACGTAAGATAATTTCGTCATCGCTCTCGAATAAACTGAGTTCCCCGGAGCCACTCTTCAAATACTCGGCAAGTGATTTTTTCACTTACTGTGCGCTGTCCAGGCCGGACTTAAGTAACATGAAATTTACGCGGGTTTGCTCATTGACGAGATATTCGGCTTTACGCTGTTTTGCGATAAGTTCGTAAAAAAAAGCGGTGTCTTCTTCTGAACCTGAAAAGTTTTCGGCTGCATAGTTTACTTCCCTGTCAACGAATTTTGCGTCTCTAACAAGCTTGTCTTTAAGGCCATCGAAAAAGTTCATGTGAAATGCCTTTGTGGGTGTGTACTCCTTTATGGCTTTTATTTCGAAATGGTTCCATTTGTAGCTATATATATGTCATGAAATGTGTCCCTGCCGCTTTCTACCGGGAGGCTTTCATCGTTTTTCATGACGGCGTTGACCATGGATATCCAGTCAATACGAAAATCCCCCTCGTCGGTATTCAATATCAGCGTTTGAGGCTTGATCGTATTATCCGCGCGTAGCGTCCAGTGAACATTACCGCCGCTGTCGAGGTATTGCCTCACTGTCTCAAGTTCATGTGGATGACAAACCAGTGTCGCCTTAATCGCAGGAATATGGCAGGCCAGCAGTTGCTTGATCAGGGCTCCAATCCGTTGTATGTGGGGCGTTTCTTCAAGCAAGAGCTGAATAGTCTGGTTGGCAATTGAAGTGGCGTAGTGTTCGAGGTTGTCACACAAGGCCTTGCGCTCGGCTTCCCAGCGCTTGAGCTGGGCATCGGCACGCTGCCATATTTCAAGCCCCGCCTTTTCAAGCAGGTTTTTGCGTTGTTCGTGTGCCTCTCTCAGCAATTGTTTGGCCCCAGCCTTTGCCTGCTCTATCACGTCGCCGGCCTGGGTATAACTTGCCAGGGCTTCGCGGGAGATCAGGCTTCCCGCCAAGGGGGGCGCTCCGCCAGGTGAGTTGATTGTGCGCCGACATAACATTGTTAATCTCCTTGCGTCCATGATTCGTAAGCGCCGTCGCTGTGGCTTGGCGCACCTATTCGCCAGACCACTGCATGCCAGAGGGTATCGAGACGGCTACGCGAGCCATTGAGCATCAGGGGCTTTTCTTCCAAAAAAAGCACACGCTGGCGAGGGAAACGCAGTCTGATCCGTTGCCAGGTAGCAGCGGTTATCCATGTGCGTAGCAACCGCAGTGGGTCATTATCAGCCTGCATGATATCCAGGGGCAGAGCCTTGGACAGGCTTTTACACCACAGGAGATGGTGCTCATCCAACGCCGTTGCACTGGCAGGACGGCAGATCCCATCAACCAGTGCCAGCCCCAGGTCCAGCTGGGCTGCTGGAGCAATTACGAGTTGAAGTAAGGCTGGGTCGGGCATGGGGGGCAGGCAGGGAGCGACACCGTAATGCGTGCCTGTGACTACCAGCCCGCTGCGATGAAGTTCTACAAGCGTTGTATATATATCTGTGCTTTTCCAGTCGTCATGTGCATATAACCAAGGGGCCGCCCACCACTGGGTCCATGCGAGATTACTCATTGCTTGAGTGAACAGACGCGTCAAGGGATGGCCCATGTGTACGAGCCGGCGTCATACGTTGCTTTCGCCTCTGCCAGAACATGCCTGCCGACACTATGAATACCAGAGCGAGCAACGAGACAGTCACACTGGTTTGCCAAAAACCCAGGTCATCCCCCGGAACCAGAAACGGCCCGAAGTAAACCAAACGTTGTTGCTCCAGGTAGGCTGTCGCAGGTACGAACACAACTGTTATTTTTTGCGGGTTATCGACCGCCGTGGCCATACCCGGAATGCTACTGGCAACCATCCTGCGAACACGTGCCCTGATGTTGTCGGGGTCGAGCCGCGGATCATGTTTGATGAACACCGACGCGGAGGCGGGTTGCACAGGTTCTCCTGGAGCAACGCGTTCGGGTAGAACTACATGTACTCGGGCCACGATAACGCCATCAATGTTCGATAAAGTGGTTTCCAGTTCTTGGGACAAGGCATAGATATAGCGTGCTCTTTCTTCCAGCGGCGTGGAGATCACGCCTTCTTTACGAAAGGTGTCGCCCAACGTAGCGCGTGCTGTTCGAGGGAGCCCCACGGCCTCCAGCGTTCGTACGGCGCGCGCAATATCGGTGACATTGACGACCACGATAACGCCATCTTTTGCGGGAACCTTCGTGGCACGAATATGTTTGTCGGCCAGCTCCGCTATAACTTCATTGGCCTCTTGTTCCGTTAATTGGCGGTGAAGCTCGACACGGTCGCTGCAGGCGCTCAGTAGAAGTGCGAAAGACAGTGTTAAGACAGTAAGCAACGTGCGATTCATGTTTACCTACTGGAGGTTACTGATTTTATCGATGCTCTGAGCGGTTTTACCAACGCACTTCGTCAACATATGCTGAAGCAGCACTGCATTGGAAAGTTGGTGCGGGTATTTTCGAGCCTCTATAGATTTATCTTTGCTAGCCAATGCGCGCAGGCTCCTGCTCATGCGATGGGTCAAGGAGTTCAGCGTGTCTGTTGCCTCGGATAACAGGTTCTGTGAATGTGCAGGGCTGGGAGTACTCGCCACTGGTGAGGGGAGCATCATTGAGTTAAAAAAATCTACATCCGAGCTTAAGTCGGGCGTGTCATGCGTCGTTTGAAGTGTACCGAGACCCTTGTCGCGTATGCTTTCTACGATCATACAACTCCCCTTACTCCAAGCTATGAGTAAACTTATTCGTCGTTGGCAATGACGTTATTGCGTTTGAAGTGACTGTCCCGATGCTGCGCGCCGGGACAGTGTATAGGCATTACTTTATGACAGTCGGATAGTATCGGTGACGCCTTTTTTACCGTTGGTCTTTTCCGCTTCTGCTTTTTCCATCGCGGTTTCTATGCCATCCCTCCGCTTTTTAGCGTCAATTTGCTTAAAGGCCGCTTGTGCGTCCGCGTCAGATAGTCCGCCGCCGTAGCCGCCGAACGAGGAGGAACCATAGGGGTTAATTGGGGAAGTCATATTTTTCTCCGTACATAACGTTAGTTTCACTGAACTCGGCGATGCCTGGGTAGTCCGGAACCCCGCCAAAGCCGTTCCATAATTTATGTGGTTCAAAAAATTTATACGTTCCATGCACATTTAGCGGTGGATTTTTAATATGTAACTTTTTTATACCGGGCGCACGACGGGTGCTCTCAGCTCAGCGATACACCCAAATGTTTCATCCGGTGATAGAGCGTTCTTTTCGCCACCCCCAACTCTGTCGCCACACTGTCGACACAATGGCTGTTTTGACGAAGGGACTGCTCGATCAGCGACTTCTCCATCTGGTGCAGGCGGGCTTTCAGGCTCATTTCTATTGTCTGCCGGCTGGTCACGTTCGTTGAGAGTGGCGGCAGGCCCAATACAAAACGCTTCGCCGTAGATCGCAGCTCGCGGACATTGCCGTTCCAGGGGTGACACAGCAACTGTTGTAACAAGTGGCTGCTGGGAGAGGGAGGGTAGACGAGTTTGAAGTGATCAGCTTCTTGCTCAATCATGTCGAGGAACATAGGGATGATTCTCTCTCGCCGATCCCGTAAGGACGGGAGGTGGATGCTGACGACATTCAAGCGAAAGTAGAGGTCGCGCCTAAAGGTGCCTTGCTCGACCATCTCATGCAGGGCGCGTTGGGCAGATGCTATGACGCGCATATCCACTGGGATGAACCGGGTCGAGCCCAAACGCTCGACTCCACGAGATTCCAACACGCGTAACAGCTTGGCTTGCAGCGTCAGCGGCATGCTGTCGATTTCATCGAGATACAAGGTGCCCAGATGGGCCGCTTCAACGAATCCAGCCCGGGATTGCATGGCCCCCGTATAAGCGCCGCTGTTTACGCCGAACAACTGGCTTTCGGCAAGGCTTTCCGGAATGGCGGCGCAGTTAACGGCAATGAAGTTCCCCTTACGATGGGACAAGTGATGAATATGTTGCGCCAGCGTATCTTTACCAGTCCCTGTTTCTCCCAGCAGCAGAATATCTATATCGAGAGCGGCTGTGTTGCTTACAGTCGTTTCGATGCTCGGGTAATCAGAGAAGTTGATGTCTGCTATAAGACTATTCTGATTGAGCGTCGACATATTGATTTTCTCCAACGCGGTGGCCGCAGAATGAGGGCTCTTTCCATATGAACTCAGTTAAACAGGATTTTTTTGGAGTGTCATGAGCTAGTTAGGACGTTGAATAGCGCGCGGGATCTACGTTGCAGGTAATAAAAAAAAGTTCAAGTCTTACTGGGCGAGTTTGGCCGCTTTAAGTGTAGGGCGAGGCTTAACGTTGCAGGGAATTATTTTAAAGAAGCGTTTTTGCACTAAGATTTGTGATCGGATAGTTTCAATTGGATTTTTAAAATTTATGAGCAAATTTCTCATTCATGGAATTTTTAATCTTATCGTTAGCGAAATTCAGTCGCCCACAAAAAAGCCGATGCAATGCATCGGCTGTAGGTGCGGTATAAACCGCAGGTAACCTTTACACGTTGAAGCGGAAATGCATCACATCGCCATCTTTAACGATGTATTCCTTGCCTTCCAAGCGCCACTTACCCGCTTCCTTGGCGCCTGCTTCGCCCTTGTACTGGATGAAGTCGTTGTAAGCGATCACTTCAGCACGGATAAAGCCTTTCTCAAAGTCGGTGTGAATCACGCCGGCGGCCTGTGGCGCCGTGGCACCGACCTTGACGGTCCAGGCGCGGACTTCTTCAACACCGGCAGTGAAGTAGGTCTGCAGATTGAGCATCTCGTAGCCGGCACGGATCACGCGGTTCAGGCCAGGCTCTTCCAGGCCCAGGGCCTCAAGGAACATGTCCTTTTCTTCGCCGTCATCGAGTTCGGCGATTTCCGCTTCGATCTTGTTGCACACCGGGACCACGATGGCACCTTCTTCGTCGGCGATGGCCTTGACCACGTCGAGCAGCGGGTTGTTCTCGAAGCCGTCTTCAGCGACGTTGGCGATGTACATCACAGGTTTGGTGGTCAGCAGGTGGAAACCCTTGATCACGGCCTTCTCGTCGGTGCCCATGCTCTTCATCAGGCTGCGCGCAGGCTTGCCTTCGGTGAAGTGAGCGATCAGCTGTTCCAGCAGGCCTTTCTGAACCACTGCATCCTTGTCGCCGCCCTTGGCGTTGCGCGCAACTTTCTGCAGTTGCTTCTCGCAGCTGTCGAGGTCGGCGAAGATCAGTTCCAGGTCGATGATTTCGATGTCGCGTTTCGGGTCGACGCTGTTGGAAACGTGAATCACGTTCTCGTCTTCAAAGCAGCGGACCACATGGGCGATGGCATCGGTTTCGCGAATGTTGGCCAAAAACTTGTTGCCCAGGCCTTCACCTTTAGACGCGCCGGCGACCAGGCCGGCGATGTCGACGAATTCCATGGTGGTCGGCAGGATGCGCTTTGGGTTGACGATCGCTGCCAGCGCGTCCAGGCGTGGGTCCGGCATCGGCACGATACCGCTGTTGGGCTCGATGGTGCAGAAGGGAAAGTTTTCCGCCGCAATACCGGACTTGGTCAGGGCGTTGAACAGGGTGGATTTGCCGACGTTGGGCAGGCCGACGATGCCGCAATTGAATCCCATGGTGTTTCCCCTCGGTAAAAGTCAGGCCTTCTGGCTGTGCAGGTTTTTCATCGCACGGTTCCATTCACCGGCGAAGATATCCGGCAGCACGCCGAGGGCAAAATCGATGCTGGCATCGAGTTTTTCCTGTTCGGCGCGTGGCGCACGACCCAGGACGAAATTTGAAACCATACTGGCAACGCCTGGGTGGCCGATGCCGAGCCGCAGACGGTAGAAATTATTCTGATTACCCAGCTGCGCGATGATGTCGCGCAGACCATTGTGCCCGCCATGCCCGCCGCCCAACTTGAGCTTGGCAACGCCGGGTGGCAGGTCCAGTTCGTCATGGGCCACCAGGATTTCCTCAGGCTTGATCCGGAAAAATCCCGCAAGTGCCGCGACGGCCTGGCCGCTGCGGTTCATGTACGTGGTGGGAATCAGCAGACGAACATCCTGACCCTGGTGCGAAAAGCGCCCGGTCAGGCCAAAATATTTGCGATCGGCCACAAGATTGATGCCTTGGGCGTGGGCGATACGCTCAACAAAAAGGGCCCCCGCGTTATGCCGGGTCTGTTCGTATTCGGCGCCTGGATTTCCCAGGCCAACGATCAGTTTAATGGCAGTCACGACAGGGGCCCTTCCTTTGGAGTTGTGGATAACATCGCCAGACCAGCGTGCGGCGAAAGTGGACAACATTACATCATTTACTCAAGAGTAAACGCCGCGTTATCGCCCGCTTTCTCGCTACGTTTCGGTCCGCGATGTTTCCTCAAGCTCCTTCGTTACAGAGCGTATTACTCTGCAGCGGGTTCTTCAGCTTCATCTTCAGCTACAACACGTGGCGCGTGGACGTTGGCAACAGCCTTGTCGTCGTTGTGAGCCAGTGCAACGAACTCAACGCCTTTAGGCGCCTTGAGGTCGGAGAGGTGAATGATGGTGCCGATTTCAGCGTTCGACAGGTCGACTTCGATGAACTCAGGCAGATCTTTCGGCAGGCAGCTGACTTCGATCTCGGTGGTGGTGTGGGAAACAACACCGCCTTTCTTGACCGGAGCTTCTTCACCCACAAAGTGCACAGGCACGATAGCGGTCAGTTTCTGGCCAGCTACAACGCGAACGAAGTCAGCGTGCATGATGAACTGCTTGGAAGGGTGACGCTGCATCGCTTTAACGATCACGTTCTGCTTGGCGCCATCGACGTTCAGTTCGATAACGTGGCTGTAGGCCGCTTCGTTTTCGAACAGCTTGGCGATTTCCTTGGCCAGAATGGTCACGGATTCAGCAGGCTTGTTACCACCGTAGACAACGGCTGGGATGTTGGCGGCGTGACGCAGGCGGCGGCTCGCACCTTTCCCCAGGTCAGTACGCGCTTGGGCGTTCAGAGTAAAATCGTTCATGTTGTATCTCCAAAATAGCCATCATCGAGGGGCGTTTGCGACCAGCGCCGAACTCGATATGGGCAAAAAAGCCCCGCCCCAGCGGAATGCTGGGGCGGGGCGCTTTTCGTCAGTGGATGGTCCGCAGGTCTGACCCTTAGCGGAACATCGCGCTGATCGATTCTTCGTTACTGATGCGGCGAACCGCTTCGGCAACTACCGGTGCGATATCCAGTTGACGGATACGCGAACAGGCTTGAGCTGCAGCGGACAACGGGATGGTGTTAGTCACCACCAGTTCGTCCAGCATGGAGTTCTCGATGTTTTCGATCGCTCGGCCCGACAGCACAGGGTGTGTGCAGTAGGCGAAGACTTTTGCGGCACCGTGCTCTTTCAAGGCTTTCGCCGCGTGGCACAGGGTGCCGGCGGTGTCGACCATGTCATCAACCAGAATACAGGTACGCCCTTCGACATCACCGATGATATGCATCACTTCAGAGTGATTGGCTTTCTCACGGCGTTTGTCGATGATACCGAGGTCCACGCCCAGGGATTTGGCAACTGCTCGTGCACGCACGACGCCACCAATGTCCGGGGACACGATCATCAGGTTTTCAAAGCGCTGGTCTTCGATGTCATCCACCAGAACGGGGGAGCCGTAGATGTTATCTACTGGAATATCGAAGAATCCCTGGATCTGGTCAGCGTGCAGGTCAACCGTGAGCACACGGTCGATACCTACCACGGTCAGCATGTCAGCAACGACTTTCGCGCTGATGGCCACACGTGCGGAACGCGGACGGCGATCCTGACGGGCATAACCAAAGTAAGGGATTACAGCTGTGATTCGAGTCGCTGAGGAGCGGCGGAAGGCATCAGCCATCACGACGAGTTCCATCAGGTTATCGTTGGTCGGAGCGCAGGTCGGCTGGATAATGAAGACGTCTTTACCGCGGACATTTTCATTGATCTCGGCTGTAATTTCGCCGTCGGAGAATTTACCGACAGAGATGTCACCGAGAGGGATATGCAGCTGACGTACGACACGTCGAGCCAGATCGGGGTTGGCATTCCCCGTAAAGACCATCATCTTGGACACGCGCAGTACCTAGAGGCTGAGGGTAACCTGGATGAGTATTAGAAAATGGCAGGGGCGGCTGGATTCGAACCAACGCATGGCAGGATCAAAACCTGCTGCCTTACCGCTTGGCGACGCCCCTGTATCTGTTGCAACGAGTGCCTAACACTCGATTCCTTTTAGAGCAGATTTTGCAGCTTGCGATGCAACATCGAAACGTTGCTTCCCTTTGCTACAAACCCTGTAAGGGTCTCTGTAAGAAGGGCCGAGACTTTATCAGCTTCAGCTTTGCTTGGGAAGCCCCCAAACACACAACTTCCAGTTCCGGTTAATTTTGCTTCGGTAAATTTACCTAACAAATTCAAAGCGTTACGTACCTCTGGATAACGCCTTGCTACAACCGGTAAGCAGTCATTTCGACTGTTTCCCTTGGGAACGGGGCGCACTTTAATGGGAGAAGAGTTACGTGTCAACAACGGATCTGAAAAAATTTCTGCTGTACTTACAGATACTTGCGGCACAAGCACGAGATACCACGGCTCTTCGGGGTCTACAGGGGTCAGTTTCTCCCCCACACCCTCGGCAAATGCGGCATGCCCACGCACGAAAACCGGGACGTCGGCACCGAGCGTCAGGCCCAGCGCGGCCAGGCGATCCTGGTCCCAGCCCAGCTGCCACACGTGGTTGAGCCCGAGCAATGTCGTGGCGGCATTTGAGCTGCCGCCGCCGATGCCGCCGCCCATGGGCAGGATTTTATCGATCCAGATATCAATGCCGAGTGAGCAGCCCGATTGCTGCTGAAGATTTTTCGCCGCTTTCACGATCAGGTTGCTGTCGTGGGGCACGCCTGCAAATTCGGTGTGCAGCTTGATCACGCCATCGTCACGCACGGCGAACGTCAGTTCATCGCCGTAGTCGAGAAATTGAAACAGCGTCTGCAACTCGTGGTAGCCGTCTTCACGGCGACCAAGGATGTGCAGCATCAGATTGAGTTTGGCGGGGGAGGGCAGCGTGAGTTTTGCGACTGTCACGTTATTGCCCCAGCTTGCGCGGTTGCCAGTCCTTGATCACCAGCGTGACGTCAAGGTCGGTGCCGTGCAGTTTGATGCGCTCGGGCAGCCAGTAACCGTTCTGTTGCACGTAGCTCAGGTACTCGACCTGCCAGCCATCCTGTTCCAGGGAGGCCAGGCGACTGTCGCCATTGAGGCTCAAGCGGCTTTTGCTGTCCGGCGCCGGGAGTCCGCGCACCCACCACACCAGGTGCGAGACCGGCAGTTTCCAGCCGATCTGCTGCTCCAGCAGTTCTTCCGGGGAGGTCGCTTCGTAGCGGCCCTGGTTGGCCACTTCAAGGCTCACTTGCCCGGGGCGCCCGGTCAAGCGGGCCGCACCGCGACCCAGCGGGCCGGAGAGGCGAATATCGTAGTAATCCTGGCGCTGCAGCCAGAACAAGGTGCCGCTGCCGGAATCCTTTGGCGCGCGCACCCCGACCTTGCCTTCGATCTGCCAGCCGTCGATGCTGCTGAGCTGGTCCTTGTGCTGTTGCCATTGTGCCGGGTTGCCCTGGCCTTCAACGGATTCGCGGGAACCAAAACCCGCGCAACCGGCGAGCAGGGCGATGAAACTGAAAACGATAACGTGGCGCAAAAACATAAGCTTATAGGGTCTCGGATCCGGTCAGGCGCTTGATGGTGCTGCGCAGGATAGGGCTTTCGGGTTGTTCCTTGAGGAATTTTGCCCAGATCTGTCGCGCTTCGCGTTGCTTGCCGTTGGCCCACAACACTTCGCCCAGGTGAGCGGCGACTTCATGGTCGGGGAAGCGCTCCAGGGCCTGGCGCAGCAAGCGCTCGGCCTCGTCGAGGTTGCCCAGGCGATAATTGACCCAGCCCAGGCTGTCGAGCACGGCCGGGTCTTCCGGGTTGAGCTTGTGGGCCTGTTCGATCAGCACCTTGGCTTCGGCGTAGCGCGTGGTGCGGTCGGACAAGGTGTACCCCAGGGCGTTGAGGGCCATGGCGTTGTCCGGGTCGCGCTTGATGATCAGGCGCAGGTCTTTTTCCATCTGCGCCAGGTCATTGCGTTTTTCCGCCTGCATGGCGCGGGTGTAGAGCAGGTTCAGGTCGTCGGGGTATTGCAGCAACGCCTGTTGCAGCAATTTCCAGGCGCGTTCGCCCTGTTTGTTGGCCGACAAGGTTTCGGCCTGGATCAGGTACAGCTGGATCGCGTAGTCCGGTTCGGCATCGCGGGCGGCAGCCAGGCGTTTCTCCGCTTCGTCCGTACGGCCGTTGCTGATCAGGATATCGGCCTGGCGCAACTGGGCCGGCAGGTAGTCATTGCCCGGGCCGACCTGGGCGTACTCAAGCAGAGCCGCTTGCGGGTCGTTGCGCTCTTCAGCGATGCGGCCCAGGTTCAGGTGCGCCGAATCGACATGGCTTTCGCGTGCGACCAGCTCCTCCAAGTAGCCCTTGGCCTCGTCCCAGGCCTTGGCTTCCAGGCACACCAGTGCGAGGGAGTAGCGCAGTTCGTCGTCGTCCGGGTACTGCTGGACCAGGTTGGCGAACTGCACTTTGGCGTCTTCCATGCGGTCCTGCTCTACCAGCATCCGCGCATAAGTCAGGCGCAGGCGCTTGTCGTCCGGATACTTCTTGATACTTTTTTCCAGCAGCGGAATCGCTTCCTTGCCGCGGTTGAGGTTCTGCAGCAGGCGTGCGCGCAGCAGGATCGGTGCGATTTCACCGTCTTCCGGCGGGTTCTGCTCCAGCAGCTTGAGGGCGGCGTCGGCTTCATCGTCCTGTTGCAGCAACAGCGCTTTGCCGAAAATCAGCTGGCTGTTCTTCGGATGCTTTTGCAGCAGGCGGTCGAAACTCTTCATCAGGCCATTGCGCGTGTCCGGGTCGGTATCGGCAGCCGACAGCGCCAGGAAGTCGAAATGCGTGTCGCCCTTGCCCTGCAAGACTTTTTCCATGTAGACCATGGAGTCGTCATAGCGCCCGGCGCGTGCCAACTGCACGGCGGCTGCACGTTGAGCCTCCAAGTCGTCCGGGGCGTTTTTCGCCCAGATCAACGAGGCGTCCAGCGCGGCCTGGTCGGCCCCCAGGTACTCGGCGATGCGAAACGCGCGCTCCGAGATACCGGGGTCCTGAGTATTGATGGCCTGGGTGACGTAGTTGTCCAGCGCAATATCGAAGCGATTACGCTGGCCGGCCAGTTCTGCGGTCAGCAGGCTGTAGACCGTTTCTTCGCTGAACGAGGAATAAACCTTGGGCTTTTCAGGGACGGGGGTGCTGTCTTCCACCGGCTGTGCAGCGTCCGGCGGCACGGGTGCCATGGCCTGGCAGCCGCTGAGGAAGACAAAAGCAAGGAGCAACGCGGAAGATCTATTCATATAGGAAGAGGACGACTAACCTGCGGTCGGATCATCATGACACAAGCCTTCGGCCAAACATAACCGGGGCACTCGGAATACGACTATTGCTGCCTTTTGCCTTTCCTTTGTAGGAGCGAGCTTGCTCGCGAAAAACCTGAGAGCGCCGCTGAGCTCCAGGCTTCCCGCGTTATCGTTGACGATTTTCGCGAGCAAGCTCGCTCCTACAAAGTGGCATTGATAGGCATAAGGTATAGGGACAATAGACGACGGTGGTTGTTCTGGATCTTTCGAAGTAGGACAATTGTCGGCTTCCCGACATCATCAGCGATATTGAATGGCCTTCCTCGCACTCGGTATTAACCACAAGACTGCCTCAGTAGACGTGCGCGAGCGCGTGGCGTTTACGCCGGAGCAGTTGGTTGAGGCCTTGCAGCAGCTCTGCCGGCTCACCGACAGTCGCGAAGCTGCGATCCTTTCGACCTGCAATCGCAGCGAGCTTTATATAGAGCAGGAGCATCTCTCGGCGGATGTCGTGCTGCGCTGGCTGGCCGATTATCACCATTTGGACCTCGACGACCTGCGCGCCAGCGCTTATGTGCATGAAGAGGATGCGGCCGTTCGTCACATGATGCGCGTGGCGGCCGGTCTCGACTCACTGGTGTTGGGTGAGCCGCAGATTCTGGGCCAGATGAAGTCAGCCTATGCCGTGGCCCGCGAGGCCGGCACCGTCGGCCCGCTGCTGGGGCGTCTGTTCCAGGCCACCTTCAATTCCGCCAAGCAAGTGCGCACCGACACGGCCATCGGCGAGAACCCGGTGTCCGTGGCGTTTGCCGCCGTCAGCCTGGCCAAGCAGATTTTCAGCGACTTGCAGCGCAGCCAGGCGCTGCTGATCGGTGCCGGCGAAACCATTACCCTGGTCGCCCGCCACCTGCATGAGCTGGGCGTGAAGCGTATTGTGGTGGCCAACCGCACGCTTGAGCGCGCGAGCATCCTCGCCGAGCAGTTCGGCGCCCATGCCGTGTTGCTGTCGGACATCCCGGCCGAACTGGTGCGCAGCGACATCGTCATCAGTTCCACCGCCAGTCAGTTGCCGATCCTGGGCAAAGGCGCGGTCGAGAGCGCGTTGAAGCTGCGCAAGCACAAGCCGATCTTTATGGTGGATATTGCCGTTCCCCGGGATATCGAGCCTGAAGTCGGCGAGTTGGACGACGTTTACCTCTATAGCGTCGATGATTTGCACGAAGTGGTCGCCGAAAACCTCAAGAGTCGCCAGGGTGCTGCCCAGGCCGCCGAGGAAATGGTCAGCATCGGCGCTGATGATTTCATGGTGCGCCTGCGCGAGCTGGCGGCGGTGGATGTGCTCAAGGCGTATCGTCAGCAGGGCGAACGCCTGCGCGATGAGGAACTGATCAAGGCCCAGCGGCTGTTGGCCAATGGCAGCAGCGCCGAGGAGGTGCTGATGCAGCTGGCCCGTGGCCTGACCAACAAGCTGCTCCACGCGCCCAGCGTACAGTTGAAAAAGCTTACCGCCGAAGGCCGCCTCGATGCGCTGGCCATGGCCCAGGAACTCTTTGCCCTCGGTGAGGGCGCGTCAGATAGCTCTTCGGATAAAAAACCGCAATGAAAGCGTCACTGCTCAATAAACTGGATGTGCTCCAGGACCGTTTCGAAGAACTGACCGCCTTGCTCGGCGATGGCGAGGTCATCTCCGATCAAAGCAAATTCCGCGCCTATTCCAAGGAATACGCCGAAGTTGAACCGGTCGTGACCACCTACAAAGACCTGCTGAAGGTGCAGGCCGACCTCGAGGGCGCCCAGGCGCTGCTCAAGGACAACGACCCGGACATGCGCGAAATGGCCGTGGAAGAAGTGCGCGAGGCCAAGGAAAAACTCGCCGAACTGGAAGGCGACCTGCAACGGATGTTGCTGCCCAAAGACCCTAACGATGGACGCAACGTGTACCTCGAAATCCGCGCCGGCACCGGCGGCGACGAGGCGGCGATTTTCTCCGGCGACCTGTTTCGCATGTACTCGCGTTACGCCGAGCGTCGCGGCTGGCGTGTGGAAATCCTGTCCGAGAACGAAGGTGAGCACGGCGGCTATAAAGAAGTCATCGCGCGGGTTGAAGGCGATAACGTCTACGGCAAGCTCAAGTTCGAGTCCGGCGCGCACCGTGTGCAGCGCGTCCCGGCAACGGAGTCCCAAGGCCGCATCCACACGTCGGCCTGTACTGTGGCGGTGTTGCCCGAGCCGGACGAGCAGGAAGCGATCGAGATCAACCCGGCGGACTTGCGCGTCGACACCTACCGCTCGTCGGGCGCGGGCGGCCAGCACGTCAACAAGACCGACTCGGCGATTCGGATCACCCACTTGCCGTCGGGCATCGTGGTGGAGTGCCAGGAGGAACGTTCCCAGCACAAGAACCGTGCGCGGGCGATGTCCTGGCTGTCGGCCAAGTTGAATGACCAGCAGACCAGCGCCGCCGCCAACGCGATTGCCAGCGAGCGCAAGCTGCTGGTGGGCTCGGGCGATCGCTCCGAACGCATCCGCACCTACAACTTTGCCCAGGGTCGGGTCACCGACCATCGGGTCAACCTCACCCTGTATTCCCTGGATGAAATCCTGGCCGGTGGCGTGGATGCGGTGATCGAGCCGCTGCTCGCCGAATACCAGGCCGATCAATTGGCGGCGATAGGTGAATAAATGACCATCATTGCCAGCCTGTTGCGCGCCGCCGACCTGCCCGACTCGCCCTCCGCGCGCCTGGATGCCGAGCTGTTGCTGGCCGCTGCCCTGGGCAAGTCCCGCAGCTATTTGCACACCTGGCCGGAAAAGATCGTCAGCAGCGAGCACGCCCTGACGTTTGCCGACTATCTGCAACGCCGTCGCGGCGGTGAGCCGGTGGCCTATATCCTCGGCCAGCAAGGCTTCTGGAAGCTGGACCTGGAGGTCGCGCCCCACACGCTGATCCCGCGTCCGGACACCGAGCTGCTGGTGGAAACCGCCCTGGAATTATTGCCGGCCCTGCCCGCCAAGGTCCTGGACTTGGGCACCGGCAGCGGTGCCATCGCCCTGGCCCTGGCCAGTGAGCGTGCAATGTGGCAGGTCACGGCGGTCGACCGCGTGCTGGAGGCCGTGGCCCTGGCCGAGCGCAACCGCCAGCGGCTGCACCTCAATAATGCGGTGGTGCTCAACAGCCATTGGTTCGATGCGCTGCAAGGCCATACCTATGACCTGATCATCAGCAACCCGCCGTATATCGCCGCCAACGACCCGCACCTGGCCGCAGGCGACGTGCGCTTCGAGCCGGCCAGCGCGCTGGTGGCCGGCCATGATGGGCTGGACGACCTGCGCCTGATCATCCAGCAGGCCCCGTCCCACTTGAATGCCGGCGGCCGTCTGTTGCTGGAGCATGGCTACGACCAGGCCGCTGCCGTGCGTGACCTGTTGCTCAGTGAAGGCTTTGAACAGGTGCACAGCCGTATCGACCTCGGCGGCCATGAACGCATCACCCTGGGACGCCGCCCGTGCTGAGCGACCACGAGCTGTTGCGCTACAGTCGGCAGATTCTGTTGCAGCAGGTCGACATCGACGGCCAGTTGCGCCTGAAAAACAGCCGCGCGTTGATCGTCGGCCTGGGAGGGCTGGGTGCGCCGGTCGCGCTGTACCTGGCCGCCGCCGGGGTCGGCGAGCTGCATCTGGCGGATTTCGACACGGTCGACCTGACCAACCTGCAACGCCAGATCATCCATGACACCGACAGCGTCGGGCAGACCAAGGTCGATTCGGCTCTGCGTCGGCTGAGCGCCATCAACCCCGAAGTCACACTGGTCGCCCATCGCGCCGCGCTGGATGCCGACTCATTGACCGCGGCCGTTGCAGCGGTGGATGTGGTACTCGATTGCAGCGACAATTTTTCCACCCGCGAAGCGGTCAACGCTGCCTGTGTTATTGCCGGCAAACCGTTGGTCAGTGGCGCGGCGATTCGCCTTGAAGGGCAGTTGTCGGTCTTCGACCCACGGCGCCCCGAAAGCCCCTGCTACCACTGCTTGTACGGGCACGGCAGCGACACCGAACTGACCTGCAGCGAAGCCGGCGTCGTCGGCCCGCTGGTGGGGCTGGTCGGCAGCCTGCAAGCGTTGGAAGCCTTGAAGCTGCTGGCCGGCTTTGGTGAGCCGCTGGTAGGGCGCTTGTTGCTGATCGATGCGCTGACCACGCGGTTTCGTGAGTTGCGTGTCAAACGCGACCCGGCTTGCAGCGTGTGCGGGACGCACCATGCTTAAGGACGCGCCCGTCGGTGTGTTCGATTCCGGGGTCGGCGGCCTGTCGGTACTGGACGAAATCCAACAGTTATTGCCCCATGAGTCACTGTTGTACGTGGCCGATTGCGGGCATATCCCCTATGGCGAGAAAACCCCGGCCTTCATCCGCGAGCGTTCGCGGCGGGTCGCCGAGTTTTTTCGCGGGCACGGCGCCAAGGCGTTCGTGATTGCCTGTAACACTGCGACGGTTGCCGCCGTTGCCGATTTGCGCCAGGACTACCCCGATTGGCCGTTGGTCGGCATGGAGCCTGCGGTAAAACCGGCGGCTGCCGCGACGCGCAGTGGCGTGGTCGGCGTGCTGGCCACCACCGGCACCCTGCAAAGCGCCAAGTTCGCCGCCTTGCTCGACCGCTTCGCCACTGACGTGCGGGTGATTACCCAACCCTGTCCGGGCCTGGTGGAGCTGATTGAAACCGGCGACCTGAACAGCCCGGCCCTGCGCCAGTTACTGCAGGGCTACGTCGAACCGCTGCTCAGCGCCGGTTGCGACACCATCATCCTCGGCTGCACCCACTATCCCTTCCTCAAGCCACTGCTGGCGCAGATGCTGCCCGCAAGCATCATCCTGATCGACACCGGCGCCGCCGTCGCGCGCCAGCTCAAGCGTCTACTGGGTGAGCGGGACTTGCTGGCCGGCTGTGCACCTCGCCCTGCGCAGTTCTGGACCAGCGGTGATGTCAGTCACCTCAGAAATATCCTACCGACACTTTGGAAATATCCTGGAGTTGTGCGAAGCTTCGCCTCGTGAAAATTTCGTGAAATCTCGCTGAACTTCTGGCTCTACGCTGGCTTCTATTGCGAGATGGCCTGTAAATAATCAATAACTTCGTTCGCAAAGGTAGTTTCTATGAAGCGCTTGTTCTGTATGGCTGCTATTGCGGCTGTGATGGTGGGACACTCTATTACCACCCAGGCCGCCGGCCTGGAGTTCGGCCTGGGCAGCACCAGCGATTCAACGCTGACGTACCGTCTGGGCCTGACCTCCGATTGGGACAAAAGCTGGATGCAGAGCAATGTCGGTCGCCTGACAGGCTACTGGAGCGGCGCTTATACGTATTGGGAAGGTGATGACCGCGCAGGCGCCAGCAGCCTGTCGTTCTCGCCGGTGTTTGTGTATGAGTTTGCCGGGGAATCGGTCAAACCTTACATCGAGGCCGGGATCGGGGTGGCGTTGTTCTCGCGCACCCAACTGGAAGACAACAACATCGGCCAGTCCTTCCAGTTCGAAGACCGCCTGGGTTTCGGCCTGCGGTTTGCCGGCGGGCATGAAGTGGGCATTCGTGCCACGCACTATTCCAACGCCGGTATCAGCAGCAATAACGATGGGGTAGAGAGCTACGCGCTGCACTACACCATGCCGTTGTAAAAGCACACTGCAAAACCAATGTGGGAGGGGGCTGGCCCCCGATGGCGTTGTGTCAGTCACCTATAATTTGACTGACCTGCCGCTATCGGGGGCAAGCCCCCTCCCACATTTGGATCTGGAGCTGGCCAGCCAGCTACTGTACTCATTTGAGTATCAGCGATACACCGTGGCAATGCCTGCACGCTCTTCAAGGCACTCCGGTGCCCCCATCTCGAATTCCCTGCATATCAACGGCCGAAGCTCATAGATCGTGCACATCATCGTGTCCCGGTCCAACGCCGCACACCAGCCATCATCCAGGCGCAGCATCACTTCGCCGCCCCAGTCATCGGTGTCGATATAGCGCGGCGGCACGCCGGTGTCGGTGATCAGCATCACTTCCAGCTGGCAGCAGCAGGCTGCGCACGTCGAGCAGGTGACGGCGGGTTCAGTGATTTGGGTGTGAGGGATGTTGGTCATAGGCCGGCAGCTTCAAGCTTTAAGCGGCAAGCTGCAAGCAGAAGCCGACCGGCTTCATCTTTTAAGCGTTGTTGGAAGTTCGCCGCTTGTGGCTGCGGCTGCCAGCAGCGGGAAAACCACGGCCCAGAGTACCGCCAGCCCGGCCATTGTCGGCCCCAGGCCATAGCCGAACTGCACGCCGGCCAGTTGGCTGCCGGCGTAATACGACAGCGGTCCGCCCACTGCGCCCAACAGCGCGGCGCGCCACCAGGGGCGGGCGCTCCAGGCCAGGCAATGGCGCAAGGTGGTGCCCAGCAAGGCCCACAGCAACATCAGCCAGAAGGGAATCAGCGGCCCCGGCTCGCTGAAGTGGAAAACCCCGAGGGTGCGCAACAGCGTGTCGAGCAACGTGCCGGCGAGTGTCACGCCGATGATCAGCGCGCCTTCATCGGTCAATGAGCTGATCCACAGCAGATGGATGAGCAGTACCGCCAACCCTGCCAGCAACCACGGGCTGTCGCCGCCGAGCACACAGGCAAACCAGCCGCATTGAAACAGCGCGGCGTTGGCCAGGGATTTAAGCATTAAAGCGCCCGAGCAACGGCGGGTTGATGGCTGCGGGCTTGGCCAGCAGCAACTGCGCGGTGCCGATCGTACGCTCCATGAAGCCGCCTTCGCAGTAGCACAGGTAGAACTCCCACAAACGCAGGAAGTACTCGTCATAGCCAAGCTCCGCCAGGCGCCCATGGGCGCGGCGAAAGTTGTCATGCCACAGGCGCAGGGTGCGCGCGTAGTGCAGCCCGAAATCCTCCATGTGCAGCAGGTTCATGTCGGTGTCGCGGCAGACGATCTGCAGCATGTTCTGCACGCTGGGCAGGGCGCCGCCGGGAAAGATGTAGCGCTGGATAAAGTCGACGCTGTTCCTGGCCTGCTCATAACGTTGTTCGCGGATGGTGATGGCTTGCAGCAGCATCAGGCCGTCGGGCTTGAGCAAGTGCGCGCACTGTTTGAAATACGTGGGCAGGAAGCGATGGCCCACCGCTTCGATCATTTCGATGGACACCAGCTTGTCGTACTTACCGGTCAGGTCACGGTAGTCCTGCAGCAACAATGTCACCTGCTCTTGCAGGCCCGCCGCTTCGATGCGCTGCGCGGTGTAGGCGAACTGTTCCCTGGACAGGGTCGTGGTGGTGACCTTGCAACCGTAATGCTGCGCCGCATACAGCGCCATGCTGCCCCACCCGGTGCCGATTTCCAGCAGATGGTCGGTAGGCTTGAGCGACAGTTTCTGGCAGATGCGTTCCAGCTTGTTCAGTTGCGCCTGTTCCAGGGTGTCGTCGGCGCTGAGAAATTGCGCCGCCGAATACATCATGGTCGGGTCGAGAAACTCCTGGAACAGGTCGTTGCCCAGGTCGTAATGGGCTTCGATGTTCTTTCGCGAGCCCTTGCGTGTGTTGCGGTTGAGCCAGTGCAGGCCCTGGGTGAACGGCCGCGCCAGGCGAGCCAGGCCGCCCTCCATGGCATCGAGCACCTCCAGGTTGCTGACCATCACACGCACCACGGCGGTCAGGTCCGGGCTGCTCCAGTAGCCGTGGATAAACGCTTCGCCGGCGCCGATCGAACCGTTGGCGGCCACCAGGCCCCACACCGCCGAGTCGAGGATCTGGATTTCCCCCAGCAGGTGCGCCTCCCGTGCGCCGAACACGTGTCGCTCGCCGTCCTCGACGATCACCAATTGGCCGTGGCGCAATTGGCCGAGTTGGCGCAACACGCCCTTGCGCAGCAGCGCAGCGGTCATGCCATTGACGTTCAGGCGATGGGTCTTGACCGATAAGCTAGGGGATTTCATGGCGGCGATCCTTGGTATACCCGACGGCGGTGCTGGAGGCGCCATCGGCGGCCCGGTGGGAAAAAATCGGTGTGCGTTTGAGCAACAGGCGCATGGCCTGCCAGTAAATCGCCAGGCAGGTCTTGGCGGTCATCCACGGAAAGCGCCATAGATAGCGATGCAGGCTGGCGCGGTTCAGGGCTTCTTTTTGCAGGCTCAAGGTGGCGTCGAAGACTTTATCCGCGCCCTGCCAATCGGCCATGTGCACGCCGAGCCTGGCGCCGGGCGGGCTGAAGCTCATGCGGTATTCCAGGTCGCGCGGCAGGAACGGCGACACATGGAACGCCTTGGCCACGGCGAAGTGCTGGTGTTCATCGGCGCCCAGCGCCTGGGCCGGCAATACGTAGTGATAACGCTCGCGCCACGGGGTGTTGGTGACTTCGCACAGGATCGCCGCCAGTTGCCCGTCGGCTTCGAAGCAATAGAAGAAGCTCACCGGATTGAACGCCAGGCCCCAGCTGCGGGCCTGGGTCAGCAGGCAGATAGCACCCTGTGGCGTGCGTCCCAGGGCCTTGCCGACTTCATGGCGCACCGCATCGCTCAAGGACATGCCGTGGCGAGTGAACGCGCGCAGGTAGTCCTGCTGGCGAAAGCCGAAGGGCGCCAGGCGGCTGCTGCCTGCCAGGGGCGAGAGCCCGAGCACGGCGTCCTGTTCGCTGAGGTCCAGGTACAGCAGGCCGATGCGGTAGCGAAAGGCATGGGCCTTGGGCGCAAACCGGCGATGGGCGATCCAGCCGCTGTACAGGGCGCTGTTCACAGGGTTTCCCCAAACGCCTGGGCCACGCGCAGGGCGCTGACCACGCCGTCCTCATGGAAACCATTGGCCCAATAGGCGCCGCAGTAGAACGTGTTGCGCGCGCCGTGCAATTCTTCCCAGCGCGCCTGTGCGGCCACTGCCGCCAGGCTGTATTGCGGATGGGCGTAGGTGTAGCGCGCCAGGATCTTCAGCGGGTTGATCACCGATGTCTGGTTGAGGCTCACGCAAAAGGTGGTGGCGCTGTTGATGCCTTGCAGGATGTTCATGTCATAGGTGACGGCGGCCTGCTGCTGTTGATTGCCGCCCAGCCGGTAATTCCAACTGGCCCAGGCCAGCTTGCGGTCGGGCAGCAGTCGTGTGTCGGTGTGCAGCACCACGTCGTTGTCGGCATAGGGCAGGGCGCCGAGGATCTGTCGTTCGGCCTCGCTCGGGTCGGCGAGCAATGCCAGGGCCTGGTCGCTGTGGCAGGCGAACACCACGCGGTCGAATGTCTCGCTGCCGAGCGGGCTGTGGATAACCACGCCGTCGTGGGTGCGTTGCACCTTATGCACAGGACAATTGAGGCGTACCTGTTCGCGAAAGCTGCGGGTCAAGGGCTCTATATAGCGGCTGGAGCCTCCTTCGATCACGCACCATTGCGGACGGTTGCTCACCGACAGCAGGCCGTGGTTCTTGAAGAAACGCACGAAGAACTGCAGCGGGAACTTGAGCATATCGGCCAGGGACATCGACCAGATCGCCGCGCCCATCGGCACGATGTAGTGGCGGATAAACCGCGGGCCGTAGCCGCCGGCTTCGAGATACTCGCCAAGGGTCATGTCGGCGTTGATGCGCTGCTCTTGCAGATCCAGCGGCGCCTGGCGGTTGAAGCGCAGAATATCGCGCAGCATGCCCCAGAACCCCGGCGACAAAATATTGCGGCGCTGGGCAAACAGGCTGTTGAGGTTATTGCCGTTGTATTCGAATCCGGTACTTTCATCGCACACCGAAAAACTCATTTCGGTGGGTTTGAACGTGACCCCGATCTGCCCCAGCAGGCGGATAAAGTTCGGGTAGGTCCAGTCGTTGAACACGATGAAACCGGTGTCCACCGCATAGCTTTTGCCGTCGACCGTCACGTTGGCGGTATGGGTATGCCCGCCAAGGCAGTCACCGGCTTCGAACAGCGTGATGTCGTGACGACGGCTGAGCAGGTAGGCGCTGGTCAGCCCGGCGATGCCGCTGCCGATAATGGCGATCTTCACAGGTCGTCCTTGTGCGGCGGTGGGCTGCGCAACATGCGTTTGCCGATGATCAGCTGTGCGCGGTTAGGCAGCTTCGACAACGGCCACAGGGTAGCGATGAACAAGGCCGGAAAGGCGATCTCCAGGGGGCGCTTTTCCAGCTTGGCGAAGATATGCCTGGCGGCCTTGTCGGCGGGCCAGCTCAGGGGCATGGGGAAATCATTGCGTTCGGTCAGTGGCGTGTCGACAAACCCCGGACTGATCACCGTAACGTCGATATTCTCCGGCGACAGGCCGATGCGCAGGGACTCGAACAAATAGCGCAGCCCCGCCTTGGAGGCGCCATAGGCTTCAGCGCGGGGCATGGGCAGGTAGGTCACGGCGCTGGCCACGCCCACCAGGTGCGGCGTACGCCCGGCACGCAACAACGGCAGTGCCGCTTCGATGCAATAACTGCTGGCCAGCAGGTTGGTGCGCACCACGTGTTCGATGATCGACGCATCGAACTGCCGGGCGTCGACATATTCACAGGTGCCGGCGTTGAGAATCACCGTATCCAGCGAGCCCCAGACTTCGCTGATCCGTTTACCGATTTCGCGTACGGTCTGGCTGTTGGTCAAGTCGCCGGCCACCACCAGCACTTGCCCCGGATAACGCTGGGCGAGCGCCTCCAGCGGGCCCTTGGTGCGCGAGCTGAGCGCCACATGGGCGCCGCTGTTGAGCAACTCCACGGCGAGCGCGGCACCGATGCCACTGCTGGCGCCGGTCAACCAATAACGACGGGGCGGTGTCAGGCTCATCCCATTCTCCTTTTCAGCCAACTGATGACGCCGCCGAGGACCGGCAGGTGTTCATAAAGCAGAGCGCCGGCATCGAAATAATCGCGGTGTCGGTAAACCTTGTCGCGCCACATCAGGTGGGAACAACCTTGCACACTGATCAGCTCGCCGCCGTCCAGGCGCGGGTGACGAAAGTTCATGGTCCAGCGCAGGTAGCCTTCGCCTTCGGCCGTTTGGTCGAAGCCGTGGAAATCAAAGTCCAACTGGTTGACGTTGCTGTACAGCTGCGCGAAGTAGCGATGCAGCTCGGGCAGGCCGTGGACTTCATGCAGCGGGTCGGCAAACACGATGTCGTCGCTGTACAGGCTGTCGAGCAGGTGCAGGTTGTGCTTGTTCAGCGTGGCAAAGGTGTGGCCGAAATGGCGCAGGAAGTCACTCATGCTCGGCTATCTCCTGACGCGAAGGCAGGCTGCGAAAGGCGGCGAGGGCGCGCTCGCGGGATTTCTTCAGGTCGACGATGGCGCGCGGGTAGTCGGCCACACCGAACAGCCCGCCGGCCGCTTCGGGGTTGTGCACTTCTTTTTTATTCAGCGCGGCCAGTTCCGGCAGCCAGTGCTTGATGAACAACCCTTCGCTGTCGAATTTTTCCGACTGGCTCAGCGGGCTGAAAATCCGGAAATACGGAGCCGAGTCGGTACCCGTCGAGGAACTCCACTGCCAGCCGCCATTGTTGGCCGCCAGGTCGCCGTCGATCAGGTTTCGCATGAAGAAGCGCTCGCCTTCGCGCCAGTCGATCAGCAGGTTCTTGGTCAGGAACATCGCCACCACCATGCGCAGGCGGTTGTGCATCCAGCCGGTTTCCAGCAGTTGGCGCATGGCCGCATCGATGATCGGCAAGCCGGTGCGCGCCTGTTGCCAGGCGGCCAGGTCCTCGGGGGCGTCGCGCCAGGCCACCGCCTCGGTTTCGGGGCGGAACGCACGGTGACGGGAGACGCGCGGGTAGCCCACGAGGATGTGTTTGTAGAATTCGCGCCACAGCAGTTCGTTGATCCACGTGATCGTGCCGATGTCGCCGCTTTCGAACTCGCCCTGATTGGACTGCAGCGCGGCGTGCAGACACTGGCGCGGCGACACGACCCCGGCGGCAAGGTAGGCGGACAACTGGCTGGTGCCGGGCTTGGCGGGAAAGTCGCGCTCGTCCTTGTAGTAACTGATCTGCTCATCGGCGAAGGCGTCGAGGCGCCGGCGTGCTTCGTTTTCACCGGCCGGCCAGAGGGCGCGCAAGCTTTCACTGGGGGGCGCGAAACCTTCAACGCGGGTGGGGATGGCATCGCTTTGCAGGTCCAGCACGGCCTGGGCCTTGGGGCTTGCCACCAAAGGCGGCAAGGCGCTGTGCAGACGGGTGTAGCAGACCTTGCGGAACTGGCTGAACACTTGAAAGTAGGTGCCGGACTTGGTCAACACACTGCCCGGCTGGAAGAACAGCTGGTCGAGGTAGCTGTGGAAGGTCACGCCGTCTGCTTCCAGGGCCCGGGCCACGGCGCTGTCGCGACGGCTCTCGTGGATACCGTATTCCTCGTTGACGTGCACCGACTCGACCTTGAGCTCCCGGCATAGCTGGCTCAATACGCCTGGCGCCTGCTCCCAGGTGTCGGCGTGGCGGATCAGCAGCGGGATGTTCACGTCTGCGAGCGCTTGCTCTAACGCTTGCAGGTTGCGCAGCCAGAAATCCACCTTGCACGGCGCATCATCGTGGGCCAGCCATTGTTGCGGGGTGATCAGGTAAATGGCCGCGACCGGGCCTCGCTGGCTGGCGGCAGTCAGGGCGGTGTTGTCGTGAAGGCGCAGGTCGGTGCGCAGCCAGATCAAGTGCATTTAGACGATTCCACGCTGGATCAATATCTGGTGGGCCGCCAACGGGTCTTCGGCGACGAACAACTCGGGGATGTCACGGGTTAGTACGGCCAACTCGGCGTGGTGGATGCAGACCGCCGGTCCGGCAATCAATATCGGGCAACCAATGCCCGCCAGCAGTTTCGTGAGTGCCGCGACCTGCAGCGCCTTGCTGGAATACAGCAATACGGCGCGCGGTTGCAGGTGTTCCACCGCCAGCGCCAATTCGCCGGGGGGCAGCGGCCAATCGAACACCTCTACCGGGCAGTCGGCGCTGCTGGCCAGCCAGGCGCTGAGCCACAGGTGCGGCTCCAGGAGCAAGTCGGAGTGGTTGACCAGCAGCAGCGGGGCGCCGTGGAGTTGCCGGTTGTTGTGGTAAATGCGCGCGCCGAACTTGCTGCGCAACCAGGACAGGAAAAATACCCGCTCCATCTGTGCGCCGAACTGACCCTGCCACTTCTGTTCGAGTTCGCTGAGCAGTGGCAGCATCAATTGCTCGCACAAGGTGCGTGGCGGATAGAGCGCCATGGCTTGGTTGAAGGCATCGTCGACCCGACGTTCGGCCAGCTCAGCGATGGCCGTCAGTAAGGTTTGGCGCAAGGTGTGCCATTCGTTTTCCATCGGTTCGGGGGAGGCTTGGGCGGAGTCGATCAAGCCTTTTACCTGGCTGACCGGCACGCCGCGATTGAGCCAGGTGAGGATGGCATGGATGCGTTGCACGTGGTCGGCGCTGAACAAGCGATGCCCCTTGGGCGTGCGCTGGGGCACGATCAGGCCGTAACGGCGCTCCCATGCGCGCAGGGTCACGGCATTGACGCCGGTCTGGCGCGCCACCTCGCGGATCGGCAGCCAGCCATTTTGCAGGGCTTGGGCGATGTCTTCGCCGGGTTCGTCTTGCAGGGCAACTGTCATGGTCTAGATCGCATTGCGCAGGCTGAGGTTTTCCGGGTGCGGTTGCAGGTAGGCCTGCTGCGCAATGTAGCGGTCCGGGTGTTGACGAAAGTGATGCTTGAGCAGCGTGAGCGGCACCACCAGCGGCACGATGCCTTGGCGGTACTGGCTGATGACGGTTTGCATTTCCTGTTTGTCATCGGCGCTGATCGCCTGCTTGAGGTAGCCGCTGATGTGTTGCAGCACATTGGTGTGGGTGCCACGGGTAGCGCACTTGGTCAGGCCGGTCATCAGTTCGCTGAAGTAGCAACTGGCCAATTCGTCCAGGTGGGTGTCCTTGGTCATGCTGCCCAGCAGGTGGCCGAGGCTTTTGTAATGCGCCGGGCTGTGGGCCATCAACAAGTATTTGTAGCGCGAATGGAAGGCCAGCAGGCGGTGACGCGTCAGGCCTTCGGCGAGCAATTGTTGCCAGCTGGCGTAGACGAATACGCGGGTGAGGAAGTTTTCACGCAATACCGGATCATTCAGGCGACCGTCCTCTTCCACCGGCAGGTTGGGGTGGCGCGCGCAGAACGCCTGGGCGTAGATACCGCGCCCGCCGCCATCCACCGGTGCGCCGTTCTCACGGTACACCTTGACCCGCTCCAGGCCACAGGAGGGCGACTTCTGCATAAAGATGTAGCCGCACAGGTCGGTGTGCTCGGCCGCCATCTGCTGGCCGTATTCATCCAGCGGCTGGGTCACGTTGAGTTCGCGGTGCACGGTGCCGACCGCCTGGGGGTTGGCCGGGTCGCCGACCAGGCGAATGGTTTCACGGGGAATGCCCAGGCCGATGGCGACTTCGGGGCACAGCGGCACGTAGTCGAAGTAGTCGGCCAGGGTCTGGGTGCACAGGAGGGATTGCTTATGCCCGCCGTTGAAACGCACGTTTTCGCCCAGCAGGCAGGCGCTGATGCCGATTTTGGGTTTCACGGAATGGGGCATGGGTAAACCTCTGCGAAATTCCTGTACAGTTTTTTATCCCTGTACAACTAAATCTCATCATAGATTTGATCTTGTACAAGTCAATAATTTTGTATAGGTATTTTTCGCCCGGATTTACGTCCAGCCCATTTTCCAGCGTTCAGGGTTCTGCAGGGCCTGCCATGGGAGGCGTTCGCTGCGCCGGGTCATCACCGCTTGCAGTTCGATTTCCAGCACGGTGCCTTCCTCGTCACGGAACAGCTCGGTGACGAGGAAGTGTTTTTCCTTGTTTTTCGGGGCGGTCGCGGTCCATTTCGACAGCAGCAGTTTGGCCGGATTCAAGCGGTTCATTGCAGGTGCTCGATCAACCGTCGCGCCGCCTCCTGGCCGCTGAGCCAGGCGCCTTCGACGCGCCCGGACAGGCACCAGTCGCCGCAGACGAACAGGCCCAGGTCGGCATCGGCCAGCACCCCGAACTCATGACTGCTGGACGGCCTGGCGTAGAGCCAGCGGTGGGCCAGGCTGAATGACGGCGCGGGCATGGCGCAGTGCAGCAATTCGGCGAAGGCGCCGTGCAGGTGTTCGATCACGGCTTCCCTGGGCAGGTCCAGGTGCGCCTTGCTCCAGGTGCTGGTGGCATGCAGCACCCAGGTGTCGAGGCTGACGTCACGCCCGGGTTTGCTGCGGTTGCGCGCCAGCCAGTCGAGGGCGCTGTCTTGCACGAAGCAGCCTTCCATCGGCGTATCCAGAGGCGTGTCGAAGGCCAGGGCGATGGCCCAGGTCGGCTCCATTTTCACCCCGGCCACGGCGCTCGCCAGCTTCGGTGCGGCGGCCAGCAGGGTGGTGGCCTGGGGCGCCGGCGTGGCGATGATCACATGGCTGAACGGGCCGTGACTGCCGCCATCGGCATCGAGCAGGTTCCAGTGCTGGGTACCCTGGAATACTTCGGTAATTCGGCAACCGAACTCCACCGGCAGGTCATCGAGCAGGGCGCGGGTAATGGCGCTCATGCGCGGGGTACCGACCCAGCGGATCTGTTCATCGGGGGAGGGCGTCAGCTGGCCGGCCTTGAAATTGTACAGTTGGGGTTTCCACTGTTCGGCCCAGCCATGGCTTTGCCAGCGCTGCACCTCGTTGACGAAGCGCCGGTCGCGGGCGGTGAAATATTGAGCGCCCATGTCCAGCGCGCCGGCGTCGCTGCGCTTGCTGGACATACGGCCGCCGCTGCCGCGGCTTTTATCGAAGAGGTGTACAACGTGCCCCGCGTCTCGTAACGCTCGGGCGGCGGAGAGACCGGCAATGCCGGCACCTATGATCGCGATGGGGACAGTCATGGGAGGCCTCGTTTACCTTTGGGTACAGACTACGCCGACACCAATAGCTGTACAATATTGTTTTTTGGTATAAGTTTTGGCGTGCCTGATTGTGTGGCGTGACCTATGGTTAAGCCAACAGGCTAAACGATCGTCACGCTCGAATATCAAATCGATCCCTGCTTATAAAATAGACCAGTGAGCGGCCGCGAACGTTACATGAGGAGAGTCCCATGCATATTTTGCTGACCGGCGGTACCGGCTTGATCGGCCGTCAACTGTGCCGGCACTGGCTTGCCCAGGGCCATCGCTTGACCGTGTTGAGTCGTACCCCTGAATCCGTGGCGCGTATTTGCGGCGCGCAGGTGCTGGGCGTTGGGCGCCTGCAGGACGTGATCGGCGCGGTGGACGCGGTGGTCAACCTGGCCGGTGCGCCGATTGCCGACCGTCCCTGGACTCACAAGCGCAAGGCATTGCTGTGGAGCAGTCGCATCAGCCTGACCGAAAGTCTGCTGGCGTGGCTGGAACGCCTGGAGCAGAAACCGGCGGTGCTGATCTCGGGTTCCGCCGTGGGCTGGTATGGCGACGGCGGCGAGCGCGAACTGACTGAAGACAGCGGCCCGGTGCAGGATGATTTTCCCAGTCAGTTGTGTATCGCCTGGGAAGAAACCGCCGCGCGTGCCGAGGCCTTGGGCATTCGCGTGGTGCTGGTGCGTACCGGCCTGGTGCTGGCGGCCGAGGGCGGCTTTTTGTCGCGCCTGTTGCTGCCGTTCAAACTGGCGCTGGGCGGGCCGATCGGCAATGGCCGCCAGTGGATGCCATGGGTGCATATCCGCGATCAAATCGCCCTGATTGATTTTCTTCTGCACAAGGCTGACGCCCGTGGTCCTTATAATGCCTGCGCGCCACACCCGGTGCGCAACCGCGAGTTTGCCAAGACGCTGGGCCAGGTGCTGCACCGTCCCGCGTTCATGCCGATGCCGGCCTTTGCGCTGAAGGTTGGATTGGGCGAGTTGTCGGGTTTACTGCTTGGCGGGCAAAAGGCACTGCCTGAGCGGCTGCTGGCCGCAGGTTTCACTTTCCAGTTCACTGAATTGCGTGCGGCCCTGGACGACTTGTCCAGCCGCCTCTAAAGATAGGATGTTGCATGACCGATCACGCGTTGTTACTGGTCAACCTGGGCTCGCCAAAGTCCACTTCGGTGGCCGATGTGCGCAGCTACCTCAATCAGTTCCTGATGGACCCTTATGTCATCGACCTGCCGTGGCCGGTGCGTCGCTTGCTGGTGTCGCTGATCCTGATCAAACGCCCCGAGCAGTCGGCGCATGCCTATGCGTCCATCTGGTGGGACGAAGGCTCGCCGCTGGTGGTCCTCAGCCGTCGCCTGCAGCAGCAGATGACCGCGCAATGGACCCAGGGCCCGGTAGAACTGGCGATGCGTTATGGCGAGCCATCCCTTGAAACGGTGCTGACGCGCCTGGCCGCCCAGGGCATTCAGAAAGTGACGTTGGCGCCGCTGTACCCGCAGTTTGCCGACAGCACCGTGACCACGGTGATAGAAGAAGCCAGGCGCGTGGTGCGTGACAAGAAACTGAAGGTGCAATTCTCCATCCTGCAGCCGTTCTACGACCAGCCTGAGTACCTCGATGCCCTGGCCGCCAGTGTACGGCCGCATGTGGAACAGGCTTACGATCACCTGCTGTTGAGTTTCCACGGCTTGCCCGAGCGTCACCTGACCAAACTCGACCCGACCGGCCAGCATTGTTTCAAGGATGCCGATTGCTGCAAAAATGCCTCGCCTGAGGTGCTTGCCACCTGTTATCGCGCGCAATGCTTCAGCGTTGCCCGCGATGTGGCCGAGCGGTTGGGGCTGCCGGATGGCAAGTGGTCGGTGGCGTTCCAGTCGCGCCTGGGCCGCGCCAAGTGGATCGAACCCTACACCGAGGCGTGTCTTGAGGCATTGGCGCAGCAAGGCGTGAAAAAACTGCTGGTGATGTGCCCCGCGTTTGTCGCCGATTGCATCGAGACCCTGGAAGAAATCGGTGATCGCGGGCTGGAACAGTTCCGTGAGGCGGGAGGCGAGGAGTTGATATTGGTGCCGTGCTTGAACGATGACCCGCAGTGGGCGGCGGCGCTCAATACCCTCTGCGAAAGAGCGCCGGTTACGCTGTAATCACGCCTTGCGGTGATCCAATTGTGGGAGGGGCGGTGCGACGATTCGACTTGCCCCCGATGGCGGCCTCTGGGCCGACCAGGATGTTGGATCTGATCGAGTACATATCCGTTTCTGCGGTAACGGCCACTTAGGGTTCCGCCCTGACGGCGGCTCACTTTTGAAAAGCGCAAAAGTAAGCAAAACGCTCTTGCCCCACCACTCGGCACCTCGCTTAGGCTCGGTGTGCCCGAACGCAGGCTTGAATCCGTGGGCCGCCGCAATGGGCCATCCATGGCCCAGTGCGGCTAACCCGGCGTCCTGCCGGGTTACCCACGGATTCAAGCCTGCGTTCGGCCAGCGTGGTTTAACGGGGCGCCTGAGATCAAAAGCAAAAGCGCGGTGGCCTTAGAGCCGACCGGTATCATTTGCCGGTCCGCGATCCAAATGTGGGAGGGGGCTTGCCCCCGATGAGGGAGAGTCAGTAAGTACATCAGTGACTGACACATCGCCATCGGGGGCAAGCCCCCTCCCACATTTAGTCTCATGTCTGTCAGAGGTTAAGGCTCAGGCTGACGGTGAAGTTGCGCGGCTCGCCGGGGTTGACCCAGTAGCTGCTGTAGGATCGCTCGTAGTACTTCTCGTTGAACAGGTTGTTGAGGTTCAGCCCCACGGTGACATTCTCCGTCGCTTTGTAATGCGCGAGCAGATCGACGGTGTGGTAAGCCGGCAGTTCAAAACCTGTTCCCGCCTCACCGGAGCGATCACCGACATAGGTAAACGCCGCCCCCAGGTCCGAACCGCGCAATGCGCCGTCCTGGAATTGGTACACCCCCAACAGACTGCCGCTGCGTTTGGCGACGCCGAGGATACGGCTGCCGGCAGGAATGGTTTTATCGCCCTTGGTCACTTCGGCGTCGATGTAGGCCAACGCGCCGATCACGCGGATGGCGTCGGTGACCTGCCCGGTCAGTTGCAGGTCCAGGCCCTGGCTGCGCGCCTTGCCCATGGCGCGGTTGGTGTTGGTCGCCGGGTCCAGGGTCAGCACGTTTTCCTTTTCGATATGGAAGGCGGCGAGGGTGGCGCTGAGGCGGTCGTCAAACAGCTCGCTCTTGACCCCGACTTCATACCCCACACCTTCTTCGGGCTTGAAGGTCTTGCCACCGGCATCCAGGCCGCTGTTGGGCTTGAATGAGGTGGAGGCGTTGGCGAATACCCCAACCTGCGGTGTGAGTTGATAGAGCAGGCCGGCGCGTTGGGTGAAGGCGTCGTGGGTTTGCCGGCTTTTGGCGTGGTTGCGGGTGAAGTCGTCGGTGCTCTGGTCGAAATGCTCGAAGCGCGCGCCCACCATGCCGCGCAGGCGGTCGGTGAAGACGATCTGGTCTTGCAGGTTCAGCGCATGGCTTTGGGTCTGCTCGAAGAAATCGGTACCGGTGCGCGTGCCATTGGGTTTTGGCTGGCCGTAGACCGGGTTGTGGAGATCAATGGGGTAGTTGCTGCCGCCGATAGCGGTCACCCGTTCCTTCTTGCGGTAGTCCTCGTACTCGGTGCCGACCAGCAGTTCATGCTGCCAGCTGCCAATATCGAACAGCCCGCGCAGTTCCAGTTGGGTGATGCTGTCGTGCCAGCCGGTAGAGCGCTCGCGGTAGCGGCGGTTGACGGTGTGACCGTCGGCGTTCAGCGCACGGCTTTCCGAAGCGTCGCCCCACAGGCTACCTTGCTTGTAATGACTGGCCAGGCGCAGCTTCCAGGCATCATTGAGGTGATGTTCCAGCGCGGCCTGGATGCGGTTGTTGTGGTTGCGGATATTGCCGTCGTCCGGCTCGCCAAGGAACGTGGAATGGGACATGCCGGTGTTGGCGACAATGCCGCGGTCGAAGGTGGAGGCGTGGCGCACGAATTCGCTTTCCACCAGCAGAGTGGTATCCGGGTCCAGTTCCCAACTGAAGGACGGTGCGACGAACACTCGCTTGGCGTCCACGTGATCGCGAAAACTGTGGTTGTCTTCAACCGCCAGGTTCACCCGCGACAGCACGCGACCCTCGCTGTCGAGCGGCGTATTCACGTCCAGCGCGGTGCGGTAGCGATCCCAACTGCCCGCGCTGGTTTGCAGCGTAGTGAAGGCTTCGGGTTGGGGTTTCTTGCTGACGATATTCACTGTGCCGCCTGGATCGCCACGTCCGTACAGGCTGGCGGCCGGCCCCTTGAGCACTTCGATGCGTTCGATGTTTGCCGCGTCCGGCGTGCTCGGGTAGCCGCGATTGGCACTGAAGCCGTCCTGGTAGAACTCGGAGGTGGTGAAGCCGCGCACGCTGTATTCGTAAAGGGTCAGGCCGCCAAAATTGTTCTGCTTGGAGACGCCGCCGGCAAATTCCAGGGCGCGTTCCACACTGGTGCTGCCCAGGTCCTTAAGTACCGTGGCAGGAATCACGCTGATCGATTGCGGGATATCGCGCAGGGCGGTGTCGGTCTTGGTGGCGCTGGCGGAGCGGGTCGCGCGGTAACCCTGCACCGGGCCGGTCGCCGACTCGTAGGCGTCGGTGGTGACGCTGATGGTGTCCAGTTCCAGGGTGTTTTCTTCGGCGTAGGCAGGGTCGAGCAGCAAACCCAGGGCCAGGCCGGCCAGGGGGGCAAATTTTCGAGACGGCATGATAGAGCGTTCCAATGTCGATATTGAAACAATATAACATGTCTAATGAGAAAGATTGCTATGTCATATCAATGCACCAGCGCCCGCGAACGGGCGCGGGTGCGCTGCCGCTTATTCCTCTTCCTTCACCGGTGCCGTGGCCGGCGGCGGGCGCAGGCCGATTTCCGCCGACAGCTTGATTTCCTTGCCGTTGCGCATCACCTGGATCGCCACCTTGTCGGTCGGCTTGATCCGCGCCACCTGGTTCATCGACTTGCGGCCATCACCGGCGGGTGCGCCGTCGATGCTGAGGATCACATCGCCCAGTTGCAGGCCGGCTTTCTGCGCCGGGCCGTCGCGGAAGATCCCAGCGACCACGATGCCCGGGCGCCCGGTCAGGCCAAACGACTCGGCCAGTTCCTTGGTCAAGGGCTGGACTTCAATGCCCAGCCAGCCACGAATCACCTGGCCGTGTTCAATGATCGACTTCATCACCTCCATCGCCAGCTTCACCGGGATCGCAAAACCGATGCCCTGGGAACCGCCGGACTTGGAGAAAATCGCTGTGTTGATGCCTGTCAGGTTGCCATTGGCATCCACCAGCGCGCCGCCGGAGTTGCCGGGGTTGATCGCCGCGTCGGTCTGGATGAAGTCTTCGTAGCTGTTAAGGCCCAGTTGGTTACGCCCGGTGGCGCTGATGATGCCCATGGTCACCGTCTGGCCGACGCCGAACGGGTTGCCGATGGCCAGCGCCACGTCACCCACGCGCAGGCCGTCGGAGCGGCCGAGGGTGATCGACGGCAAATCCTTCAGGTCGATCTTCAGTACCGCAAGATCGGTTTCCGGATCGCTGCCCACCACGCGGGCCAGGGTCTCGCGGCCGTCACGCAGGGCCACCACGATCTGGTCGGCGCCGGTGGTCACGTGATTGTTGGTGAGGATGTAGCCTTCCGGGCTCATGATCACCCCGGAACCGAGGCTGGACTCCATGCGGCGCTGCTTGGGCCCGTTATCACCGAAATAGCGGCGAAACTGCGGGTCTTCGAACAGGGGATGCGCCGGCTTGTTGATCACCTTGGTGGTGTACAGGTTGACCACGGCGGGGGCGGCGATGACCACGGCGTCGGCATAGGTCACCGGGCCTTGCACCACGGTGCTGGTTTGCGGGGCCTGTTGCAGGTTCACATCCAGACTGGGCAGGCCAACCCACTGGGGATAACGCTGAATAATCAGCATCGCGATCAGCACGCCAGCCAGCAATGGCCATCCAAAAAAACGCAGTGCCTTGAGCATCAAGTAAGTCCTGACAGGTTGCAGGGGGCGCGGGAGCGCCCATAATGTCGCGCATTATACGAGGCTGTGACGCCTGCGAACCGGATATTTAGGAGTCTTTTATGGCCGTCCCCCTTACCACCCTCGTCGAGGAAGCGGACCGCTACCTTGGCAGCCTGAAAATCGCCGATTATTGCCCCAACGGCCTGCAAGTCGAGGGCCGGCCCCAGGTGATGCGCATCGTCAGCGGCGTCACCGCCAGCCAGGCCCTGCTGGACGCCGCCGTCGAAGCCCAGGCCGACCTGATCCTGGTGCACCACGGGTATTTCTGGAAGGGTGAGAACCCCTGCATCACCGGCATGAAGCAGCGTCGCCTGAAAACCTTACTCAAGCACGACATCAGCCTGCTGGCCTACCACCTGCCCCTGGATCTGCACCCCGATGTCGGCAATAACGTGCAGCTTGCCAGGCAACTGGACATCACCGTCGAAGGCCCGCTGGACCCCGGCAACCCCAAAGTGGTTGGCCTGGTCGGCTCGCTCGCCGAGCCGCTGTCACCGCGCGACTTTGCCCGTCGCGTGCAGGACGTGATGGGCCGCGAGCCGCTGTTGATCGAAGGCAGCGAGATGATCCGCCGCGTCGGTTGGTGCACCGGGGGCGGCCAGGGCTATATCGACAATGCGATTGCCGCGGGCGTCGACCTGTTTATCAGCGGCGAAGCGTCCGAGCAGACCTTCCACAGCGCCCGCGAAAACGACATCAGCTTCATTGCCGCCGGCCATCACGCCACCGAGCGTTATGGCGTGCAGGCACTGGGCGATTACCTGGCGCGACGCTTCGCCCTGGAGCACCTGTTCATCGATTGCCCGAACCCGATCTGAGCCATACAGCGGGACTCAATGTGGGAGGGGGCTTGCCCCCGATTGCGGTGTGTCAGTCAGTACCTATTTCACTGATCCACCGCTCTCGAGGGCAAGCCCCCTCCCACACTTGACCGCATTGCAGGCCAAACTCAGGGGTATATTCATATACCGTTTCGATCTAGTTGGCGCCCTGAATAGAAGCAGGTGCTGTGCTAGCATGCCCCGCTCGAACACGGCCCGCTGGCCGTCCACAAGATCGTTTTTCCGTGAGTAGCCATGGTCGACAAACTGACGCATCTGAAACAGCTGGAGGCGGAAAGCATCCACATCATCCGCGAGGTCGCCGCCGAGTTCGACAACCCGGTGATGCTCTACTCGATCGGTAAAGACTCCGCCGTGATGCTGCACCTGGCACGCAAGGCCTTCTTCCCGGGCAAACTGCCGTTCCCAGTGATGCACGTCGACACCCGCTGGAAATTCCAGGAGATGTACAAGTTCCGCGACAAAATGGTCGAGGAACTGGGCCTGGACCTGATCACCCACGTCAACCCGGACGGTGTGGCGCAGGGCATCAACCCCTTCACCCACGGCAGCGCCAAGCACACTGACATCATGAAGACCGAGGGCCTCAAGCAGGCCCTGGACAAGCATGGTTTCGACGCTGCCTTTGGCGGCGCGCGTCGCGATGAAGAGAAATCCCGTGCCAAAGAGCGCGTGTACTCGTTCCGCGACAGCAAGCACCGCTGGGACCCGAAAAACCAGCGCCCGGAGCTGTGGAACGTCTACAACGGCAACGTCAACAAGGGCGAGTCGATCCGTGTGTTCCCGCTGTCCAACTGGACCGAGCTGGACATCTGGCAGTACATCTACCTGGAAGGCATCCCGATCGTGCCGCTGTATTTCGCCGCCGAGCGCGATGTGATCGAGAAGAACGGCACGTTGATCATGATCGACGACGACCGCATCCTCGAGCACCTGTCCGACGAAGACAAAGCCCGCATCGTCAAAAAGAAAGTCCGTTTCCGTACCCTTGGCTGCTACCCGTTGACGGGCGCGGTGGAGTCCGAAGCCGAGACGCTGACCGACATCATTCAGGAAATGCTCCTGACGCGAACTTCCGAGCGCCAGGGCCGTGTCATCGACCACGATGGCGCTGGCTCCATGGAAGATAAAAAACGTCAAGGCTATTTCTAAGGGGCTGTCATGTCGCATCAATCTGATTTGATCAGCGAGGACATCCTCGCCTACCTGGGCCAGCACGAGCGCAAGGAAATGTTGCGCTTTCTGACCTGTGGCAACGTCGACGACGGCAAGAGCACCCTGATCGGGCGCCTGCTGCACGACTCCAAGATGATCTACGAAGATCACCTGGAAGCCATCACCCGCGATTCGAAAAAATCCGGCACCACTGGCGATGACATCGACCTGGCCTTGCTGGTCGACGGCCTGCAGGCCGAGCGTGAGCAGGGCATCACCATCGATGTGGCCTACCGCTACTTCTCCACCGCCAAGCGCAAATTCATCATCGCCGACACCCCGGGCCATGAGCAGTACACCCGCAACATGGCCACCGGTGCTTCCACCTGTGACCTGGCGATCATCCTGATCGACGCCCGCTACGGCGTGCAGACCCAGACCCGTCGCCACAGCTTCATCGCCTCGCTGCTGGGTATCAAGCACATCGTGGTCGCCATCAACAAGATGGACATCAACGGCTTTGACCAAAGCGTGTTCGAGTCGATCAAGGCCGATTACCTGAAGTTTGCCGAGGGCATCGCCTTCAAGCCGAGCACCCTGGCCTTTGTGCCGATGTCGGCGCTCAAGGGCGACAACGTGGTGAACAAGAGCGAGCGTTCGCCCTGGTACACCGGCCAGTCGCTGATGGAGATCCTCGAAACCGTCGAGATCGCCAACGACCGCAACTACACCGACCTGCGTTTCCCGGTGCAGTACGTCAACCGTCCGAACCTGAACTTCCGTGGTTTTGCCGGCACCCTGGCCAGCGGCATCGTGCACAAGGGCGACGAAGTCGTGGTGCTGCCGTCGGGCAAGAGCAGCCGCGTCAAATCCATCGTCACGTTCGAGGGCGAGCTGGAGCACGCAGGTCCCGGTCAGGCGGTGACGCTGACCATGGAAGACGAGATCGATATCTCCCGTGGCGACCTGCTGGTACACGCCGACAACGTGCCGCAAGTGACCGACGCCTTCGACGCCATGCTGGTGTGGATGGCCGAGGAGCCGATGCTGCCGGGCAAGAAATACGACATCAAGCGCGCCACCAGCTATGTGCCGGGTTCCATCACCAGCATCGTGCACCGTGTGGACGTGAACACCCTGGCCGAAGGCCCGGCCAGTTCCCTGCAGTTGAACGAGATTGGCCGGGTCAAGGTCAGCCTGGACGCCGCCATCGCCCTGGACGGTTACGACAGCAACCGCACCACCGGCGCCTTTATCGTCATCGACCGTTTGACCAATGGCACCGTTGCGGCGGGCATGATCATCGCCCCGCCCGTGACCCATGGCAGCGCGGCGCAGCACGGCAAGTTGGCCCATGTGGCCACCGAGGAACGTGCCCTGCGCTTCGGCCAGCAGCCGGCCACGGTGTTGTTCAGCGGCCTGTCCGGCGCCGGCAAGAGCACCTTGGCCTATGCGGTTGAACGCAAGCTGTTCGACATGGGCCGTGCGGTGTTCGTACTGGACGGCCAGAACCTGCGTCACGACCTGAACAAAGGGCTGCCGCAGGACCGCGCCGGGCGTACCGAAAACTGGCGGCGTGCCGCTCACGTGGCGCGCCAGTTCAACGAAGCCGGCCTGCTGACCCTGGCCGCGTTCGTCGCCCCGGATGCCGAAGGCCGTGAACAGGCCAAGGCGCTGATTGGCAGCGATCGCCTGCTGACGGTGTACGTGCAAGCGTCGCCATTGGTGTGCGCCGAGCGTGATCCGCAAGGGCTGTACGCTGCCGGTGGGGATAACATCCCGGGTGAGTCGTTCCCGTACGACGTGCCATTGAATGCCGACCTGGTGATCGACACCCAGGCCCTGTCGCTGGAAGACAGCGTCAAGCAAGTGCTGGAACTGTTGCGCCAGCGCGGCGCAATCTAAACCAGTACTCGGTCAAATGTGGGAGGGGGCTTGCCCCCGATAGCGGTGTGTCAGTCAAATAGGCTGAGCCTGACACTCTGCTATCGGTATCTACACAACTCAGCAGCGCCCAACCGTAACCACGATGCGAAGCGAGCCGCTCTTGATCTGCTTTTGATCTTGATCTCAGGCGCCCCGTTAAACCACGCTGGCCGAACGCAGGCTTGAATCCGTGGGTAACCCGGCAGGACGCCGGGTTAGCCGCACTGGGCCATGGATGGCCCATTGCGGCGGCCCACGGATTCAAGCCGGAGAGAGGGCACACCGAGCCTAAGCGAGGTGCCGAGTGGTGGGGCAAGAGCGTTTTGCTTACTTTTGCGCTTTTCAAAAGTGAGCCGCCGTCAGGGCGGAACCCTAAGCAGCCGTTACCGCAGAAACGGATATGTACTCAGTCTGATCCAACATCCTGGTCGGCCCAGAGGCCGCCATCGGGGGCAAGCCCCCTCCCACATTTTTGATCAGTTGCGGTCTGGGAAATCGGTGTGCAGCTTGTCCAGCAAGGCATCCTTGTCTTCCCACAGCTGGTTGATCCAGCCCTGGAACGCCAACCGATACTCCCCATCCTGCTCATAATTGCTGCCAATAAACTCGGCCGGAATCCGCACTTCCTCGAACTGCACCACCACGTCCTTCACATTCCCGCACAGCAAATCCCAATACCCCGGTCGCCCGGCCGGATAGTGGATAGTCACATTCACCAGTGACTTCAATTGCTCACCCATGGCATCCAGCACAAACGCGATTCCGCCGGCCTTGGGCTTGAGCAGATAGCGAAACGGTGACTTCTGTTGCGCGTGCTTGCCTGGCGTAAACCGCGTGCCCTCGGCGAAGTTGAAGATGCCCACCGGGTTGTCGCGAAACTTCGCACAGGTTTTGCGCGTGGTTTCCAGGTCCTTGCCTTTCTTTTCCGGGTGTTTTTCCAGGTAAGCCTTGCTGTAGCGCTTCATGAATGGAAAGCCCAGGGCCCACCACGCCAGGCCAATCACCGGGACCCAGATCAGTTCCTGCTTGAGAAAGAACTTCAGCGGGCGAATCCGTCGATTGAGCACGTATTGCAGCACCATGATGTCGACCCAGCTCTGATGGTTGCTGGTGACCAGATACGAATGCTGGTAATCCAGGCCTTCGAGGCCGCTCAGGTGCCAGCGCGTGCGCCGCACCAGGTTCATCCAGCCCTTGTTGTTCGTGACCCAGGCTTCGTGGGTGTGATTCATCAACCATTCGCTGAAGCGCTTGGCGAAGGGCAGCGCCTTGAACAGCGCGACGATAAACAGGAACGAGCACAGCAGGATCGTGTTCAGTGCCAGCAGCAGGGACGCGATCACCCCACGTACGGCGGCAGGTAGAAAATCCAGCATTTAGATATCCATAGGTCGGTTGGCGGCTTGGATCGCGGTGAGGGCGATGGTGTATACGATGTCGTCCACCTGGGCGCCGCGTGGCAGGTCGTTGACCGGTTTGCGCAGGCCCTGGAGCATCGGCCCCAGGCTCACGCAATCGGCGCTGCGCTGCACGGCTTTGTAGGTGGTGTTGCCGGTGTTCAGGTCGGGGAACACGAATACCGTGGCCTTGCCGGCGACCTGGCTGTTGGGCGCCAATTGCCGGGCCACGCTTTCGTTGGCGGCGGCGTCGTATTGCAGCGGGCCGTCGATCAGCAGTGAGCTTTGCTGTTCGTGGGCGAGCAGGGTGGCCTCGCGGACTTTTTCGACTTCCTCGCCGCTGGCCGAATCGCCGCTGGAATAACTGATCATCGCCACGCGCGGGGCGATGCCGAACGCGGCCGCCGAGTCGGCGCTTTGCAAGGCAATTTCAGCCAGCTCCGCAGCGCTGGGGTGCGGGTTCATTACACAGTCGCCGTACACCAGCACCTGCTCGGGGAACAGCATGAAGAACACCGACGACACCAGGGTGCAGCCCGGCGCTGTTTTAATCAGCTGCAGGGCAGGGCGGATGGTATTGGCGGTGGAGTGGATGACGCCGGAGACCAGGCCGTCCACTTCGTCCAGGGCGAGCATCATGGTGGCGATCACCACGGTGTCTTCCAACTGCTGCTCGGCCATCGGTGCGTTCAAACTCTTGCTCTTGCGCAGTGCCACCATGGGCTCGACGTAGCGCTGGCGGATCAGGTCCGGGTCGAGAATCTCCAGGCCTTCGGGCAAATCGATGCCGTGGGCGCGAGCGACGGCTTCCACGTCCGCCGGCTTGGCCAGCAGCACGCAGCGCGCGATGCCCCGCGCCTGGCAGATCGCAGCGGCTTGCACAGTCAGCGGCTCGCTGCCTTCGGGCAACACGATGCGCTTGTTGGCGGCCTGGGCGCGCTGGATCAACTGGTAGCGGAATACCGCAGGGGACAGGCGCATTTCCCGGGGCGTGCCGCAGCGTTGGTGCAGCCAGCGTGCATCGAGGTGGCTGGCGACGAAGTCGGTGATGATCTCCGCGCGCTCGCGGTCATCGATGGGGATTTCCTTGTTGAGGCTATTAAGCTGGTTGGCGGTGTCGTAGGAACCGGTGCTCACCGACAGCACCGGCAACCCGGCCTGGAATGCACCGCGGCACAGCTCCATGATGCGCGGGTCGGGCAGGGTGTCGCTGGTCAGCAGCAGGCCGGCCAGCGGCACGCCGTTGATCGCGGCCAGGCTGACGGCGAGGATGATGTCGTCGCGATCGCCGGGTGTTACGACCAGTACGCCGGGCTTGAGCAGCTCCACGGTGTTGCGCATGGTGCGCGCGCAAATGATGATCTTGGTCATGCGCCGGGTTTCGTAGTCACCGGCATTGAGGATCTGCGCACCCATCAGGTCGGCCACGTCGCGGGTACGCGGTGCGTTGAGTTCGGGCTGGTAGGGAATGCAGCCGAGCAGGCGGAAATCACCGCTGCGCAACAACGGCGAGTGCTCCTTGAGACGCGCCGAGAACGCCTCCATGCTTTCGTCGGTGCGCACCTTGTTAAGGATCACGCCGAGTACTTTCGGGTCTTTCGGGCCGCCGAACAGTTGAGCCTGCAGTTCCACGCGACCGGACAATTCGGTGAGCACTTCGTTTTCCGGGGCCGAGACCAGGATCACTTCCGCATCCAGGCTCTTGGCCAGGTGCAGGTTGACCCGGGCCGCATAACTGGCGCTGCGGGTCGGCACCATGCCTTCGACGATCAGCACGTCCTTGCCCACGGCGGCTTGCTGGTACAGCGTGATGATTTCTTCGAGCAACTCATCCAGCTGGCCGTCGCCGAGCATGCGCTCGACATGGGCCAGGCCGAGGGGTTGGGGCGGTTTCAGGCCGTGGGTGCGCGCCACCAGTTCGGTGGAACGCTCGGGGCCGGTATCGCCAGGGTGTGGCTGGGCAATCGGTTTGAAAAAACCGACTTTCAGCCCGGCTCGTTCCAGGGTACGCACCAGCCCAAGGCTGATGGAGGTCAGGCCCACACCAAAATCGGTGGGCGCGATAAAAAAAGTCTGCATGCGAATTCTCTGGAGGTGCATGGCTGGGGTGGCGCTCTATGCTTGAGCGCCTACCGCGAATCAGGCGCCAAGGTTATCGTTATTCGTGCTGTTGCGCACACCAGCCGCAGGCAAAGGGTTGGCCTATTTTTTCAAGGCGTTGCGCGGGGTCGAGCACCCAGGCGCGCGACTGCCACGGCGGCTGGTGGCGCAGATGCTGGGTGTGGCCGCAGGACAGCTCGGCGACCCAGTGCAGGTCGTCGTCCTGGTGGAATCCGGTTATCGTCGAGACCGTTGGTCGGCCCCGTCCGTCCGGGTTCTGTTCGCTTTCGGACAAATCCTTGTTTAGACTTGTCCGTTCTTCATTCTTATGCAAAAGGTCTCGCCCCATGACGATCGCCGCTAACAAGGCTGTCTCCATCGACTATACCCTGACCAACGACGCTGGTGAGGTCATCGACAGCTCCGCCGGCGGCGCGCCGCTGGTCTACCTGCAAGGCGCGGGTAACATCATCCCAGGCCTGGAAAAGGCGCTGGAAGGCAAGGCAGTCGGTGATGAACTGACCGTTGCCGTAGAGCCTGAAGATGCCTACGGCGAATACTCCGCCGAACTGGTCAGCACCTTGAGCCGCAGCATGTTCGAAGGTGTTGATGAGCTGGAAGTCGGCATGCAGTTCCACGCTTCCGCGCCGGACGGCCAAATGCAGATCGTGACCATCCGCGACCTGGACGGCGACGACGTGACCGTTGACGGTAACCACCCTCTGGCTGGCCAGCGCCTGAACTTCCAGGTGAAGATCGTTGCCATTCGCGACGCTTCCCAGGAAGAAGTGGCTCACGGTCACGTCCACGGTGAAGGCGGTCATCACCATTGATTGTGGTTTGATCAATCGGTAGCAAAAACGCCCCGACTGGTTCGGGGCGTTTTTTTTGTGCTTGAAAATATCTACCTGACACTCATGGGGTCAATGTGGGAGGGGGCTTGCCCCCGATAGCGGTGTGTCAGTCAAAGTATTTCTTACTGATACACCGCCATCGAGGGCAAGCCCCCTCCCACATTTGGATAGGTGTGCATTCCAGAAAACAAAAATGCCCCGGACCTTTCGGTACGGGGCATTTCTTAACTGTTACGCAACCTGAGGTCACGTGGCAGTTGTTACCACTTAGGCTGCAGCAGCAACGTTCAGAGCCTTGATGTGGCCATTCAGGCGGCTCTTATGACGAGCGGCCTTGTTCTTGTGGATGATGCCTTTATCGGCCATACGGTCGATAACTGGCACGGCCAGAACGTAAGCAGCTTGGGCTTTTTCAGCGTCTTTGGTGTCGATGGCTTTAACTACATTCTTGATGTAGGTACGAACCATGGAACGCAGGCTGGCGTTGTGGCTGCGACGCTTCTCAGCCTGTTTTGCACGTTTTTTGGCGGAAGGTGTGTTGGCCACCGTCGAGCTCCTCGAAAGACTTTTTAGGAAATAGCAAACAAAATAGGCCGCGAATCATGCCGATGACTTGATGGGTTGTCAAGAGCGGCTGATGCGAACTGCTGAGTGGTCGATCTGAAGAGGCGGGTGATTTATTTCCGGCGCTTGACCTGTAAACTCGCGAGCTTTGGCGCTGTGCTGTTGCAGGCGCGCAGTATCGCATAAGTAGGCGCTTTGTTCGCCTGCTCTTTATCTATAGGCGCAAACTCTTTCAATGAATCTGCTCAAATCGTTGGCTGCCGTCAGCTCTATCACGATGATCTCCCGGGTTTTGGGGTTTGTGCGTGACACCCTGCTGGCACGCATTTTTGGCGCCAGCATGGCCACGGACGCCTTCTTCATTGCCTTTAAACTGCCCAACCTGTTACGCCGGATTTTCGCCGAAGGCGCGTTCTCCCAGGCCTTCGTGCCGATCCTGGCCGAATACAAGACTCAACAGGGGGAGGAGGCGACCCGCACCTTTATCGCCTATGTCTCGGGCCTTCTGACACTGGTGTTGATGCTGGTGACCGTGCTCGGCATGCTCGCCGCGCCCTGGGTGATCTGGGCTACGGCCCCCGGCTTTGCCAATACCCCGGAAAAGTTCGCACTGACCACTGATCTGCTGCGCGTGACCTTTCCTTATATATTGCTGATCTCGCTGTCATCGCTTGCCGGGGCGATTCTCAATACCTGGAACCGTTTCTCGGTGCCGGCCTTCGTGCCGACGCTGCTTAACGTCAGCATGATTATCTTCGCGCTGTTCCTCACGCCGTACTTCGATCCGCCGGTAATGGCCCTGGGTTGGGCCGTCCTGGCCGGCGGCCTGGCACAACTGCTCTACCAACTGCCGCATTTGAAAAAGATCGGCATGCTGGTGCTGCCGCGCCTGAACCTCAAGGACACCGGCGTCTGGCGCGTGATGCGCAATATGTTGCCGGCGATCCTTGGTGTGTCCGTCAGTCAGATTTCCCTGATTATCAATACGGCGTTCGCATCGTTGCTGGTATCCGGTTCGGTGTCGTGGATGTACTACGCCGACCGCCTGATGGAATTGCCGTCCGGCGTGCTCGGGGTGGCCCTGGGCACCATTTTGCTGCCGACCCTGGCGCGCACCTATGCGAGCAAGGACCGCCAGGAATACTCGCGCATTCTCGACTGGGGCCTGCGCCTGTGCTTCCTGCTGGTGCTGCCGTGCTCCCTGGCCCTGGGAATCCTGGCCGAACCCTTGACGGTCTCGCTGTTTCAATACGGTCAATTCGACGCGCACGACGCCCTGATGACCCAGCATGCGCTGGTGGCGTACTCCGTGGGGTTGCTCGGCATTATCGTGATCAAGGTGCTGGCGCCGGGTTTCTATGCCCAGCAGAACATCCGCACACCGGTGAAGATCGCGATCTTCACACTGATCGTCACGCAATTGCTCAACCTGGTGTTTATCGGCCCGCTGGCCCATGCCGGCCTGGCGCTCGCGATCAGTGCCGGTGCCTGTATCAATGCCGGCCTGCTGTTTTATCAACTGCGCAAGCAGCAGATGTACCAACCGCAGCCCGGCTGGGGCGCCTTTACCCTCAAGTTGCTCGTGGCGGTCGCGGCGATGTCGGCCGTGCTGTTTGGGCTGATGCACGTGATGCCGGCCTGGGACCAGGGCCATATGCTGGAGCGCTTCATGCGCCTGGGCGTGCTGGTAGTGGCTGGCGTGGTGGTGTACTTCGGGATGTTGCTGCTGCAGGGTTTCCGCCTGCGCGATTTCAATCGCAAGTCGCTGGGGTAGAGAGTTTGCCGCGATAAAACGGCTGTTTTATCGAATCGATCCATTTGGCCTGCGCTGTTGCCTGTCGTCCGGGGCCGGGTGTGGTTATAATCGACCACTTTATGAGCAAGAAGCGCGTTATGCAGCTGGTTCGAGGTCTCCACAACCTGCGCCCCGAGCACCGGGGCTGCGTCGCCACCATTGGCAACTTTGACGGTGTTCACCGTGGCCACCAGGCTATCCTGGCCAGGCTGCGCGAGCGTGCGGTCGAGTTGGGCGTGCCCAGCTGCGTGGTGATTTTTGAGCCACAGCCGCGGGAGTTCTTCACCCCGGAAACGGCGCCGGCCCGTCTGGCCCGCCTGCGAGACAAACTGCAACTGTTGGCTGAAGAAGGCGTGGACCGCGTCCTCTGCCTGGCTTTCAACCAGCGCCTGCAAAGCCTCAGCGCCGCCGAGTTTGTCGACCGCATCCTCGTCGATGGTCTCGGCGTGCAGCATTTGGAGGTCGGCGACGACTTCCGTTTTGGTTGCGACCGGGTAGGCGATTTCGATTTCCTGCAACACGCCGGCGTCAACCAGGGTTTTACCGTCGAAGCCGCGCAAACCGTCGAACTGGACGGCCTGCGCGTGAGCAGTACCCAGGTGCGTAACGCCCTGGCGGCTGCCGACTTCGCCTTGGCCGAGCGTTTGCTCGGTCGCCCGTTCCGCATCGCCGGGCGGGTACTGCACGGCCAGAAGCTGGCGCGCCAACTGGGCACGCCAACCGCCAACGTGCAACTCAAGCGCCGTCGTGTGCCGCTGACCGGGGTTTACCTGGTGAGTGTCGACATCGACGGCCAATCGTGGCCGGGAGTCGCCAACATAGGCGTCAGGCCCACGGTTGCAGGTGATGGCAAGGCCCACCTGGAAGTTCACCTTTTGGATTTTGCCGGTGACTTGTATGACCGGCGTTTAACGGTGGTTTTCCACCACAAGCTGCGTGAAGAGCAGCGTTTCGCCTCCCTTGAGGCGTTGAAAACGGCGATCAATGCGGATGTCGCCGCCGCCCGTGCACTAGCCGCACCTAGCGCCCATCGCTAACCGAAGAGCCTTAAATGACCGACTATAAAGCCACGCTAAACCTTCCGGACACCGCCTTCCCAATGAAGGCCGGCCTGCCACAGCGCGAACCGCAGATCCTGCAGCGCTGGGACAGTATTGGCCTGTACGGAAAGTTGCGCGAAATTGGCAAGGATCGTCCGAAATTCGTCCTGCACGACGGCCCTCCTTATGCCAACGGCACCATTCACATCGGTCACGCGCTGAACAAGATTCTCAAGGACATGATCCTGCGTTCGAAGACCCTGTCGGGCTTCGACGCGCCGTATGTCCCGGGTTGGGATTGCCACGGCCTGCCGATCGAACACAAAGTCGAAGTGACCTACGGCAAGAACCTGGGCGCGGATAAAACCCGCGAACTGTGCCGTGCCTACGCCACCGAGCAGATCGAAGGGCAGAAGTCCGAATTCATCCGCCTGGGTGTCCTGGGCGAGTGGGACAACCCTTACAAAACCATGAATTTCAAGAACGAAGCCGGTGAAATCCGCGCCCTGGCCGAAATCGTCAAGGGCGGTTTCGTGTTCAAGGGCCTCAAGCCCGTGAACTGGTGCTTCGACTGCGGCTCGGCCTTGGCCGAGGCGGAAGTCGAGTACGAAGACAAGAAGTCCTCGACCATCGACGTGGCCTTCCCGATTGCCGATGAGGCCAGGCTGGCCGAGGCCTTTGGCCTGGCATCGCTGGCCAAGCCGGCGGCCATCGTGATCTGGACCACCACGCCATGGACCATCCCTGCCAACCAGGCGCTGAACGTGCACCCCGAGTTCACCTACGCGCTGGTGGACGTTGGCGATCGCCTGCTGGTGCTGGCCGAAGAAATGGTCGAGCCGTGCCTGGCGCGTTACGAGCTGCAAGGTTCGGTGATCGCCACCACCACCGGCTCCGCGCTGGAACTGATCAACTTCCGTCATCCGTTCTACGACCGCCTGTCGCCGGTGTACCTGGCTGACTACGTCGAACTGGGTTCGGGTACTGGCATCGTTCACTGCTCGCCTGCCTACGGCGTGGACGACTTCGTGATCTGCAAGAAATACGGGCTGGTCAACGATGACATCATCAACCCGGTGCAGAGCAACGGCGTGTACGTGCCGTCGCTGGAGTTCTTCGGCGGCCAGTTCATCTTCAAGGCCGACCCTGCAATCATCGAAAAGCTGCGTGAAGTCGGTGCGCTGATGCAAACCGCTACCATCCAGCACAGCTACATGCACTGCTGGCGCCACAAGACCCCGTTGATCTACCGCGCGACCGCGCAGTGGTTTATCGGCATGGACAAAGAGCCGACCCGCGGCGAAACCCTGCGCATACGCTCGCTCAAGGCCGTCGAAGGCACCAAGTTCGTCCCGGCCTGGGGCCAGGCGCGCCTGCACTCGATGATCGCCAACCGTCCGGACTGGTGCATCTCCCGCCAGCGTAACTGGGGCGTGCCGATCCCGTTCTTCCTGAACAAGGAAAGCGGCGAACTGCACCCACGTACCGTCGAGCTCATGGAGCTCGTGGCCCAGCGCGTTGAACAGGAAGGCATCGAAGCCTGGTTCAAGATGGACGCTGCCGAGTTGCTCGGTGATGAAGCGCCGCAGTACGACAAGATCAGCGACACCCTCGACGTATGGTTCGACTCGGGCACCACCCACTGGCACGTGCTGCGCGGTTCGCACCCGATGGGCCACGAGACCGGCCCGCGTGCCGACCTGTACCTGGAAGGTTCGGACCAGCACCGTGGCTGGTTCCACTCGTCGCTGCTGACCGGTTGCGCCATCGACAACCACGCGCCGTACCGGGAGCTGTTGACCCACGGCTTCACCGTCGACGAAAACGGCCGCAAGATGTCCAAGTCGTTGAAGAATGTGATCGAGCCGAAAAAGATCAACGACACCCTGGGCGCCGACATCATGCGTCTGTGGGTCGCCTCGACCGATTACTCGGGCGAGATCGCCGTCTCCGACCAGATCCTGGCCCGCAGCGCCGATGCCTACCGTCGCATCCGTAATACCGCGCGCTTCCTGCTGTCGAACCTGACCGGTTTCAACCCGGCCACCGACATCCTGCCGGCAGAGGACATGCTCGCCCTCGACCGTTGGGCCGTGGACCGCGCCCTGTTGCTGCAGCGCGAGTTGCAGGAACATTACGGCGAGTATCGCTTCTGGAATGTCTATTCCAAGATCCACAACTTCTGCGTGCAGGAACTCGGTGGTTTCTACCTCGACATCATCAAGGACCGCCAGTACACCACCGGTGCCAACAGCAAGGCGCGCCGTTCGGCGCAGACCGCGCTGTACCACATCAGCGAAGCGCTGGTGCGCTGGATCGCACCGATCCTGGCGTTCACCGCCGACGAATTGTGGGAGTACCTGCCGGGCGAGCGTAACGAGTCCGTCATGCTCAACACCTGGTATGAAGGCTTGACCGAACTGCCGGCCGACTTCGAACTGGGCCGCGAGTATTGGGAAGGCGTGATGGCCGTGAAGGTTGCGGTGAACAAGGAGCTGGAAGTGCAGCGCGCGGCCAAGGCCGTGGGTGGCAACCTGCAAGCCGAAGTCACCCTGTTTGCCGAGAACGGCCTGACCGCCGACCTCGCCAAGCTGAGCAACGAACTGCGCTTTGTGTTGATCACCTCCACCGCAAGCCTGGCGCCTTTCGCCCAGGCTCCGGCAGATGCCGTGGCCACCGATGTGCCGGGCTTGAAGCTCAAGGTGGTCAAGTCGGCCTTCCCTAAATGCGCCCGTTGCTGGCACTGCCGTGAAGATGTCGGCGTGAACCCCGAGCATCCGGAAATCTGCGGTCGTTGCGTCGATAACATCAGCGGTGAAGGCGAGGTTCGTCACTATGCCTAACTCTGCCAGTCGTTTCGGACGCCTGGGCTGGCTCGTATTGAGCGTGCTGGTGCTGGTCATCGACCAGGTCAGCAAGGCTCATTTCGAAGGCACCCTGGAAATGTTCCAGCAGATCGTGGTGATCCCGGATTACTTCAGCTGGACCCTGGCCTACAACACCGGTGCGGCCTTCAGCTTTCTCGCTGATGGCGGTGGCTGGCAGCGCTGGTTGTTCGCGGTGATCGCCGTGGTGGTCAGTGCGGTGCTGGTGGTCTGGCTCAAGCGCCTGGGCCGTGACGACACCTGGCTGGCCATCGCGCTGGCCCTGGTGCTGGGCGGCGCGCTGGGTAACCTGTACGACCGCGTTGCCCTGGGCCACGTGATCGATTTCATCCTGGTGCATTGGCAGAACCGCCATTATTTCCCGGCGTTCAACTTTGCCGACAGCGCTATCACCGTCGGCGCAATCATGCTGGCGCTGGACATGTTCAAGAGCAAGAAAACCGGAGAGACCGTCAATGACTGATCAGGTATTGGCTGAGCAACGCATCGGCCAGAACACGGAAGTCACTTTGCATTTCGCATTGCGCCTGGAGAATGGCGACACGGTCGACAGCACCTTCGACAAAGCCCCGGCGACCTTCAAGGTCGGTGACGGTAATCTGCTGCCCGGTTTTGAAGCGGCTTTGTTCGGCTTCAAGGCCGGCGACAAGCGCAACCTGCAGATCCTGCCGGAAAACGCCTTTGGCCAGCCCAACCCGCAAAACGTGCAGATCATCCCGCGTTCGCAGTTCGAAGGCATGGAGCTGTCGGAAGGCCTGCTGGTGATCTTCAATGACGCGGCGAATACGGAATTGCCCGGCGTGGTCAAAGCCTTCGATGACACGCAAGTGACCATCGACTTCAACCACCCGTTGTCCGGCAAGACACTGACCTTTGACGTCGAGATCATCAACGTCAAGGCGCTGGTCTAAAATGTGGGAGGGGGCTTGCTCCCCTCCCACCTTTGATCTCCATTATCTGTTGAGTCAGCGTTAATATTGACTCAATGTGGCTGCAAGACACGAGGCACAGCATGCAAATCAAACTCGCCAACCCCCGTGGCTTCTGTGCCGGTGTGGACCGGGCGATCGAAATCGTCAACCGCGCCCTGGAAGTCTTCGGCCCGCCGATTTACGTGCGGCATGAAGTCGTCCACAACAAGTTCGTGGTTGAAGATCTGCGTGCTCGCGGCGCCATCTTCGTCGAGGAACTCGACCAGGTGCCTGACGATGTCATCGTTATCTTCAGCGCCCACGGCGTTTCCCAGGCCGTGCGCACCGAAGCGTCCGGCCGTGGCCTGAAAGTATTCGATGCCACATGCCCGCTGGTGACCAAGGTGCACATCGAGGTGGCGCGCTACAGCCGTGATGGACGTGAATGCATTCTGATCGGCCACGCCGGTCATCCGGAAGTCGAAGGCACCATGGGCCAGTACGACGCCAGCAATGGCGGCGCCATCTACCTGGTGGAAGACGAAAAAGACGTCGCCAACCTGCAAGTGCAGAACCCGGAGCGCTTGGCGTTCGTTACCCAGACCACCTTGTCCATGGACGACACCAGCCGCGTTATCGATGCTCTGCGCACGCGATTCCCGGCCATTGGCGGCCCACGCAAGGACGACATCTGCTACGCCACGCAAAACCGCCAGGACGCGGTCAAGCAACTGGCCGATGAGTGCGATGTGGTGCTGGTGGTCGGCAGCCCGAACAGCTCCAACTCCAATCGCTTGCGTGAGCTGGCCGAGCGCATGGCGACACCGGCGTACCTGATCGACGGCGCCGAGGATATGCAGCGTAGCTGGTTCGACGGTGTCGAGCGCATCGGTATCACGGCGGGCGCCTCGGCCCCGGAAGTCCTGGTGCGTGGCGTCATCCAGCAATTGCACGCCTGGGGGGCCACCGGTGCCGATGAGTTGGCGGGGCGCGAAGAAAACATTACGTTTTCGATGCCCAAGGAACTGCGGGTGCGCTCGCTGCTCTGAACCCGCTTCGCTCAACCACGGCATAACGCCTGCTCGGTTTTGTCACTGCGCAGGCTGACGCGCCCACTTGGCGCCAGCACTATCTGATACAGGCTTTGTGCCTGCGTCGTGTCGCACACATGCACGGTGCCGGCACGAAACCCGCCGCCCGCAAACACCGGCTCCCCCAACGCGCTGAAACGTACCTGGCTGCTGACCGGGCCATTACCGGCCACCGGCACGCGCCCGCTGTCCTGTCGCTCCAATAGCACCGGATTCTCGTCATCCAGATGGCCGCGACCACTGATATCCAGGATCACCCGCCACCCTTGGCTCCAGTCTTGCCCGCGCGCATGGATGACCACTGCACGACTGCGTGCGATCGCCTCCGTGCGCGCATAACGCAGCCCGTCGGCCAGTGACCGGGCCACGCTTTGCTGCTGCTGCGATTCCAGCAAACCCTTGAAGCCGGGTATGGCCAGTTGCGCCAGAACGCCCGTGACGATCAGCCCCAGCAGTAATTCGATCAAGGTGAACCCTCGTTGTGTCATGTGCGTCCCTCCGTGGATGCGGTTGATCTTTAAGTGACAGGCATAGGTATAGCGGTTGCTCCCTGATGCTGAATGATGGCCTTTACGTCCAATGTATTTCCCTTTGTTCCGATAGCAGCAGCCGCCGAAAACCGGCGCTAGTCTTGGGGCGTACAGCAGGGTTCTGCTGTTTTTCTCCGGCCCTCGACATGGACGACGACGGTAATGCCTTTGTGCAGCAACACCTTATTTCTACGCGCAGTTCATCGACCTCAAGCCGGCATGACCCTGATCGAGGTACTGGTAGCGGTGCTGGTCCTGGCTATCGGACTGCTGGGGGCCGCGGCTCTCCAGCTCAACGCGCTCAAATACACCGACAATGCACGGATGACCAGCCAGGCCAGTTTCATTGCCTACGATATGCTCGATCGAATTCGCGCCAATGCCGGGGTCGATTACGCCTGGGCCCAAGCCGAGCGCGCGCCGCCGAGCACCTCGACCGCCAGCGTGCGTGACCTGGACTTGCACGATTTCGAAGCCAATATCGTAGGTTTTGCCGGCGAAGACGCCAAAGGTGCCGTGGCGGTCAGCGGCAATGAAGTCACTATCAGCATCACGTGGGAAGACGCCAGGTTGGAGAGCAGCCTGGGCGCGCGGCAAACCTTCACCCTGAGCAGCCGTATCGCCAGTGGGCAAGGCCGATCGCAATGAACCGTCCCGCACGTGGTTTCGGGCTGGTGGAGTTGCTGCTGGCGCTGGCCGTCGGGCTGGTGCTGATCCTTGGCGCGAGCCAGGTGCTGATCGGTACGCGGCTGACCCAGGCCAGCCAGCAGGCCGCTACGGTGCTGCAGGATGATGCGCGATTCGTGCTAAACAAGCTGGTCCAGGATATTCGCCAGGCAGGCATGCTGGGATGTTTGGCCCCGGCGTTTATCGACAACGCCCCGGCGGCCTTTGATCGGCCGATTGGCTGGCAAATGTCGGCAAGCGCAACGTCACTGACGCTGGTGACCGCCAATACCGGCGACGGTGCCGGCAAGCCAGACTGGACCGTAGTGTCCGACTGCAGGGATGCGGCACAGGCTTACGCCGGCACGCCGCCTGTGATCGCGCCCGGCCAGATTCGGTTTGCCATACGAGAACTCACCTACACCCATGAGGCGGGGCAGTTGAAAATCAGTACGCCGTCGGCACCGGCCAAGGCGGTGCTGATAGATAACGTACGGGCCTTCGAGATCAGTTTCGGGGTAGCGGCCAGGCCTGAATCGACGGACGTGGCGCGCTACGACAGCCACCCGGCCGACGCATCGTTGATCCGCAGCGTGCGCATCCGCATGACCCTGCAGGACCCGACCGGGCGCGTGAAGGATCAGGCCTATAGCGTCGTGGCCGCACTGCGCAACCGGCTGGAGTAGGGCGATGATCCTGAGTGGGGGGAGCCCTGTGCGCCAGGCGGGAATGGTATTGCTGATCAGCCTGGTCTTTCTGCTGTTGCTGTCACTGGTGGGGTTGTCATCCATGCAGGCCGCGATCTCTCAGCAGAAGGTCGCCGGTAGCCTGTGGCAACGTAATCAATCGTTCCAGACGGCCGAAAGTGGCCTGCGGCTGGGGGAGTCGGCAGTGCGCAGGGGCGGACCTGCGCTGCCACTTTGCCACTCGATCATCCACTGCGCGCCGCCCGCGGAGGCATTTTCGGTGGTTGGCCCTGGGCCAAATCCGGTCTCTGCGGTGAATTGGGTGGCGTTCAAGGACGGGGTATATGGCATTCAATCCCTGGGCGTGGGGATGGGCCAGGCGCATTTACCGCCGCTTATCCCGGCCGCGCTCTTTCGGGTGACGGCCGTGGGGCTGGGTGGCCAGTCGCGCACGGTGCTTGAGACGGTGTATGCGCGGGTGGGGGAGGGCGACGGCGCGCGGTTTCGGCGAATCTTATGGCGGCAACTTCAATAAGGAGCAATTCAATGGGCATGGATAGCCAGGGCTTTACCCTGATCGAGCTGTTGATCGCGGTGGCGATCATCGCGTTGCTGGCCGGGATCGCTTACCCCGGATACACCGGCCAGGTAAAAAAGGTGTATCGGGTGCAAGTCGTCGCGCTGCTGAGCGAGCAGGCTCAACATCTGCAGCGTTTTTACACGCGCAACGGCACTTTTATTGATGCAGGCGGCGTCAGTACAGGCAATGATCACTATAGAATCAGCGCCGTATTGAACCCTCATGATTTTGTCTTGCTCGCCACGCCTGCCCCGCACTCAGTCATGGCGGACGACGCCTGCGGCCAATTCAGCTTGACCAGCACCGGTATGCGCAGCAATCCGGGAGCGGTGCCGCAAATGCCGCTCAAGGCATGCTGGGGGCAGTGATGAGAGTGCTGGATGAATGGGCGCCGGGCGCGCTTTTCCCTTTTTATCGGCTGGATCAAATGATGGCTAAGCAACAGCGAGTAGTGATTGTCGGCGGCGGCGTGATTGGTTTGTTGACGGCATACAACCTGGCGAACCGGGGGCAGGCCGTCATATTGCTGGAGCGCGGTGGGCTTGGGCAGGAGTCCTCATGGGCTGGCGGCGGGATTGTTTCGCCGTTGTATCCATGGCGCTATAGCCCGGCGGTGACCGCCTTGGCCCATTGGTCCCAGGATTTCTACCCGCAACTGGCACAACGGCTGTTCGCTGCGACCGGCGTCGATCCCGAGGTTCACACCACAGGTTTGTACTGGCTCGACCTGGATGACGAAGCCGATGCCCTGGCCTGGGCTGCGCGTGAGGGCAGGCCCTTGAGCAAAGTGGACGTATCGGCGGCCCATGATGCCGTTCCGGCGCTGGGCGGCGGATATTCGCAGGCGATCTTCATGGCCGATGTGGCCAATGTGCGCAACCCGCGCCTGGTCAAATCCCTCAAGGCGGCGTTGTCGGCGCTGCCCGATGTGACGATTTACGAGCAGTGCGAAGTCGATGGCTTTATTTTGCAGGGCGACACCGTGGTCGGCGTGAATACGAGCGCTGGCGCCATGACGGGTGATCAGGTCGTGCTCGCAGCGGGTGCCTGGAGCGGGGATTTGCTGGGAAAACTGGGCTTGGCACTGCCTGTTGAGCCGGTCAAGGGCCAGATGATCCTCTACAAATGCGCGTCTGACTTCTTGTCGAGTATGGTCCTGGCTAAAGGGCGCTATGCGATCCCGCGGCGGGATGGGCATATTTTGATTGGCAGCACCCTGGAGCATGAGGGGTTCGACAAAACGCCGACGATAAGCGCGCTGGAAAGTCTCAAGGCCTCGGCGGTGGAACTGCTTCCCGCCCTGGCGGACGCCGAGGTGGTGGGGCACTGGGCGGGGTTGCGGCCCGGCTCGCCGGAAGGTATCCCGTATATCGGCGAGGTACCCGGCTTCAACGGCTTGTGGCTCAATTGCGGGCATTACCGCAATGGCCTGGTGCTTGCCCCGGCGTCCTGCCAGCTATTTGCCGACTTGCTGCTGGGGCATGCGCCGATCATCGACCCTGCACCTTACGCGCCCGCCGGTCGAGTCAGCGCTGGATAGACTTCGGCCCCTGCTGCAGATGCGCCTGGGTGCAATACCATTGCTGGCCCGAGCTCAGCGCCCGATCCTGCGGCACGTGCACGCCGCAATGGGCGCAACGTACCATCAAGGCGGCATTGGGTTCGCCGGTGCGCGGTTGTCTGGCGGCAGGGTTTTTGAATTTGCGCCAGAGCCATACCGCGGCGGCAATGACGGCGATCCAGAACAATAGACGAAGCATGATGGGCAGTTTCTCGATAAGGAATGCGCCAGTTTAGCCAAGGTGGCCATGGGCGCACAGCGCAATAAATACTCGCCCATGAAAAAGGGAGCTCCTGAGAGCTCCCTTTTTGCGTTGCGTCGAACGGTCAGTCGAACACGCCGAAGGTCATGTAGCTGAACCACGAGCGGTCCTGGTTGTTACCCAGGGCTTGCGGCTCTTCTTCTTCGATCACGTCGCCGTTCTCGTCGTGCGGCTTGAGGTCCGAAGGAATCGCGTCCTTGGCGTCCTGGTACTGCTTGATCACGTCCTGGTTGGCGCGTGTTTCGCCTGGCGGCAGCGGCGGACGGGACTCGATCAGGCCCAGGGTGTACTTGCTCAGCCACGAACGGTTGTCGGCTTCGTCAACCTGAGGCACGAACTGGCCGTCTTTCAGGCTCGGGTGGTCCGGGTAGTTGAGCTTCAGGGTTTCCAGGCTGGTGGTCGCCAGCTGATCCAGGTGCAAGCGCTGGTAAGCCTCGGTCATCACGGCCAGGCCGTCACCCACGGAAGGGGTCTCCTGGAAGTTCTCCACCACATAGCGGCCACGGTTGGCAGCAGCCACGTACGCCTGACGGGTCAGGTAGTAATGGGCCACGTGGATCTCGTAGGAAGCCAGCAGGTTGCGCAGGTAGATCATGCGCTGCTTGGCGTCCGGCGAGTAGCGGCTGTTCGGGTAGCGGCTGGTCAGCTGGGCGAACTCGTTGTAGGAGTCGCGTGCCGCGCCCGGGTCGCGCTTGGTCATGTCCAGCGGCAGGAAGCGCGCCAGCAGGCCAACGTCCTGGTCGAACGAGGTCAGGCCCTTCATGTAGTAGGCGTAGTCCACGTTCGGATGCTGCGGATGCAGGCGGATAAAACGCTCGGCAGCGGACTTGGCAGCTTCCGGCTCGGCGTTCTTATAGTTGGCGTAGATCAGCTCGAGCTGGGCCTGATCGGCATAGCGTCCGAACGGATACCGCGACTCCAGTGCCTTGAGCTTAGCTGTGGCGCTGGTGTAGCTATTGTTATCCAGGTCTGTCTGAGCTTGCTGGTAAAGCTCGACTTCGCTCAGGTTTTCGTCGACGACGTCCTTGGTTGACGAGCAAGCAGCAGTCATGGCGAGGATGGCGATCAGCAGCAGGTGTTTCACTTGCATGGCGGCTTGCGTCCCTATGACGGCCGCTGTCTTGGGCGGGGCCGTCCTGTTATGATGAGCGCCCCGTTGAAAGCCTCGGGGCAAAAGACGCCGTATTTAACCACAAGCGCGCAGCCGAAACCAAAGGCTGTGCCACGCCTAGTCTGAGCATGTCCGATAAAATTGAACTTCGCGCAGAGGTGCCGTCCGAATTGGGCGGCCAACGCCTCGATCAAGTCGCCGCACAATTATTCGCTGAGCACTCGCGCTCGCGCCTTTCCGCCTGGATCAAAGACGGCCGCCTGACTGTGGATGGAGCGGTTATCCGCCCGCGAGACACAGTGCATGGCGGTGCGATTCTTGAGCTGACTGCCGAGCAGGAAGCCCAGGGAGAATGGGTCGCCCAGGACATCGAGCTGGATATCGTCTATGAAGACGATGACATCCTGGTCATCAACAAACCCGCAGGCCTGGTGGTTCACCCGGCGGCCGGGCACGCTGATGGCACCTTGCTCAATGCCCTGTTGCACCACGTGCCGGACATCATCAACGTGCCGCGCTGCGGCATCGTGCACCGTCTGGACAAGGACACCACCGGCTTGATGGTGGTGGCCAAGACCATTCAGGCGCAGACGCAACTTGTTACTCAATTGCAGAGTCGCAGCGTCAGCCGGATCTACGAATGCATCGTGATCGGCGTCGTGGTGGCCGGTGGCAAGATCAATGCACCCATTGGTCGCCACGGCCAGCAGCGCCAGCGCATGGCGGTGATGGAGGGCGGCAAGCAGGCCGTCAGCCACTATCGCGTGCTGGAGCGTTTCCGTTCCCACACCCATGTGCGGGTCAAGCTGGAAACCGGTCGAACTCACCAGATCCGCGTGCACATGGCCCACATCAACTTCCCGTTGGTCGGCGATCCGGCCTACGGTGGTCGCTTCCGCATTCCGCCTGCGGCCAGCCAGACCATGGTCGAATCGCTCAAGACGTTCCCGCGCCAGGCGCTGCATGCACGCTTCCTGGAGCTGGATCATCCGACGAGCGGTCAGCGCATGAGCTGGGAATCGCCGCTTCCGGACGATCTGGTCTGGCTGTTGTCGCTGCTCAAGCAGGATCGCGAGGCGTTTGTCGGATGAGTGACTGGCTGATACCTGACTGGCCCGCGCCGTCTCAGGTCAAAGCCTGCGTCACCACCCGTGCGGGCGGCGTCAGTGTGGCGCCGTTCGACAGCCTCAACCTGGGCGACCATGTGGAGGACAGCCTTGAGGCTGTCCTCGAAAATCGTCGTCGCCTTACCGCAGCGTTCGATATCCAGCCGGCCTGGTTGCGTCAGGTCCACGGCACCACGGTGGTCGAGGCCGATCCGGGCCGGATCGCCGAAGCCGATGGCAGTTGGACCAGCACACCGGGCATCGCCTGCACCGCCATGACGGCCGATTGCCTGCCTGCATTGTTCTGCAATCGAGCGGGCACCCGTGTTGCGGCGGCTCATGCCGGTTGGCGTGGGTTGGCGGCAGGGGTGCTGGAGGCAACCTTCGGAAGCCTTGATAGCAAGCCCGCCGACGTTCTGGTCTGGCTCGGTCCGGCCATCGGCCCGCAGGCCTTTGAAGTCGGTCCCGAGGTGCGTGAAGCGTTCATGCAGCAACTGCCGGCAACTGCCCAAGCCTTTGTTCCCAGCCGTAATCCCGGCAAATTCATGGCCGACATCTATCAACTTGCACGCCTGCGCCTTGCCGCGCGGGGTGTCACCGCTGTCTACGGTGGCGGCTACTGCACCGTGACCGACCCGCGTTTCTTTTCCTATCGACGCAGCCCGCGTACGGGCCGATTCGCCTCCCTTGTCTGGCTTGACCGCTAGACTGTCCTGATCTGTATCAACCATCCACTGCTTGAATCCCGCAGAATCCACCCCATCTATAGGGGTATCTGGCAGGTTTCTTCATTCAGGATGTGTTTGTTCATAGCTCCGGCCTGCTCAAAAGGAAGGTGACTAATGCGTATTGATCGTTTAACCAGCAAATTGCAGTTGGCCTTATCGGACTCCCAGTCCCTGGCCGTCGGTCTCGACCACCCGGCGATTGAACCGGCGCACTTGATGCAGGCGCTCCTCGAGCAGCAAGGTGGTTCTATCAAACCCTTGTTGATGCAGGTGGGCTTTGACGTCAACAGCCTGCGCAAGGAGTTGAGCAAAGAGCTCGACCAACTGCCGAAAATCCAGAATCCCACCGGCGACGTGAATATGTCGCAGGACCTGGCGCGGCTGCTGAATCAGGCCGACCGCCTGGCCCAGCAGAAAGGTGACCAGTTCATCTCCAGCGAACTGGTGCTGCTCGCCGCCATGGACGACAACAGCAAGCTCGGCAAGTTGTTGCTGGGCCAGGGCGTAAGCAAGAAAGCCCTGGAAAACGCCATCAACAACCTGCGTGGCGGCGAGGCGGTGAATGACCCCAATCACGAGGAATCGCGCCAGGCCTTGGATAAATATACCGTTGACCTGACCAAGCGCGCCGAAGAGGGCAAGCTTGACCCGGTCATCGGCCGTGACGACGAAATCCGTCGCACTATCCAAGTGCTGCAGCGTCGCACCAAGAACAACCCGGTGCTGATCGGTGAGCCTGGCGTGGGTAAAACCGCCATCGCCGAGGGCCTGGCCCAGCGCATTATCAATGGTGAAGTGCCGGACGGGCTCAAGGGCAAGCGCCTGCTGTCCCTGGACATGGGCTCGTTGATCGCCGGCGCCAAGTTCCGTGGCGAGTTCGAAGAGCGCCTGAAATCCCTGCTTAATGAATTGTCCAAGCAGGAAGGGCAGATCATTCTGTTTATCGACGAACTGCACACCATGGTCGGCGCGGGCAAGGGCGAGGGGTCCATGGATGCCGGCAACATGCTCAAGCCTGCCCTGGCGCGAGGCGAGTTGCATTGCGTCGGTGCGACCACGCTTAACGAGTACCGCCAGTACATAGAAAAGGATGCGGCGCTTGAGCGACGTTTCCAGAAGGTCCTGGTGGAAGAGCCCAGCGAAGAAGACACCATCGCCATCCTGCGTGGCCTGAAAGAGCGCTATGAGGTTCACCATAAAGTCGCGATTACCGACGGTGCAATCATTGCGGCGGCCAAGCTGAGCCATCGCTATATCACTGATCGCCAGTTGCCCGACAAGGCCATCGACCTGATCGACGAAGCGGCCAGCCGCATCCGTATGGAGATCGATTCCAAGCCGGAAGTGCTCGACCGCCTGGACCGTCGCCTGATTCAACTGAAGGTCGAATCCCAGGCGTTGAAAAAAGAAGAGGATGACGCGGCGAAGAAACGCCTGGAGAAACTCCAGGAAGAAATCGTGCGCCTGGAACGCGAGTATTCGGACCTCGAGGAAATCTGGACCTCGGAGAAAGCCGAGGTGCAGGGCTCTGCGCAGATCCAGCAGAAGATCGAGCAATCACGCCAGGAACTGGAAGCCGCGCGCCGTAAAGGCGACCTGAACCGCATGGCCGAGTTGCAGTACGGGGTAATCCCGGACCTGGAACGCAGCCTGCAGATGGTCGACCAGCATGGCCACAGCGAGAACCAGCTGTTGCGCAGCAAGGTGACCGAGGAAGAAATTGCCGAGGTGGTCTCCAAGTGGACCGGTATTCCAGTGTCGAAGATGCTTGAAGGCGAACGCGACAAGCTGCTGAAGATGGAGAGCCTGCTGCATCAGCGCGTGATCGGTCAGGAAGAGGCGGTGGTGGCGGTGTCCAACGCGGTGCGGCGTTCCCGCGCCGGGTTGTCCGACCCGAATCGCCCGAGTGGTTCGTTCATGTTCCTTGGGCCTACCGGCGTGGGTAAGACCGAGCTGTGCAAAGCCCTGGCTGAATTTCTGTTCGATACCGAAGAGGCCATGGTGCGCATCGACATGTCCGAGTTCATGGAGAAACACTCGGTGGCTCGCCTGATCGGCGCCCCACCAGGCTACGTGGGCTATGAGGAGGGCGGTTACCTGACCGAAGCCGTACGGCGCAAGCCCTACTCGGTGATCCTGCTGGATGAGGTCGAGAAGGCGCACCCGGATGTGTTCAACATCCTGCTGCAAGTGCTGGAGGATGGTCGCCTGACCGACAGCCACGGACGCACGGTGGATTTTCGCAACACTGTGATCGTGATGACCTCCAACCTGGGCTCGTCGCAGATCCAGGAGCTGGTGGGCGATCGCGAGGCACAGCGGGCCGCTGTCATGGACGCGCTGACCACCCACTTCCGGCCGGAATTTATCAACCGGGTGGACGAAGTGGTGATCTTCGAGCCGTTGGCGCGGGATCAGATAGCCGGCATTACCGAGATCCAGCTCGGACGCCTGCGAGCACGTCTGGCCGAGCGCGAGCTGGCCCTGGAGCTGAGCAGCGAGGCGTTGGACAAGCTGATTGCGGTGGGCTACGACCCGGTATACGGCGCGCGGCCGTTGAAGCGTGCGATCCAGCGCTGGATCGAGAACCCGCTGGCACAGCTGATCCTGTCGGGCAGCTTTATGCCGGGCACCAGCGTCGAGGCGACGGTGGAGAACGACGAAATCGTCTTCCATTAAGCCCTGCGGCCAGTGCGATAAGAGGAGGCCCCGCATTGCGGGGCCTTTTTTTTCGATAGGGCGTTGAACTGTAAGGCAAAGGCTTGTAAAGTGCGCCCCGCAGCAACGTCAGCCCACGGGTTTCTTCTCCCCAAGAAGAAATCAGAAAGAAGCGCAAATCATTGTCTTAAAAGCAATTTAAAGGGTTGACAGGGGTTTTTAAGATTGTAGAATAGCGCGCCTCAGAGACGCTAACGTAGCGATACGGACAGGGTCGAAGAGAAGCTACACAGCGGTAAATGTTGTAGTTTGAAATATGTTGTACTTTGAAATATATAGTTCCGTGATAGCTCAGTCGGTAGAGCAAATGACTGTTAATCATTGGGTCCCAGGTTCGAGTCCTGGTCACGGAGCCAATTTCAAACCGGGGTATAGCGCAGTCCGGTAGCGCGCCTGCTTTGGGAGCAGGATGTCGGGAGTTCGAATCCCCCTACCCCGACCATATTTGGGTCGTTAGCTCAGTTGGTAGAGCAGTTGGCTTTTAACCAATTGGTCGTAGGTTCGAATCCCACACGACCCACCATTTTTGAGACCAGTTCACGCTGGAATCAAATCTTAGAATCAGAGGTTCTAGCTCTGATAGAGGCGGTTTTACGGTTTTGGAAAGTGTTGCAGCACTTAGATATCGCCGTAGACATGCAGCCGTCTGAGGCGAACAGTAATTTCGGTTCGTCATGATGTCAATGTGCATCGGTCTTGCGATGCACATTCCGGGGTATAGCGCAGTCCGGTAGCGCGCCTGCTTTGGGAGCAGGATGTCGGGAGTTCGAATCCCCCTACCCCGACCATATTTGATGAAAAAAGGCGCCTTTATGGCGCCTTTTTTTGTGCATTGCATTAGAGTTTACCGTTCGTCGGAAAGCGGCCGTTTTTCAAAATGAGGCTTTATTCCGGGTAGGCGAATGCCTCTGGCAAACCAGAATTCCCCTTAGCCAGTGCGCTTCGATTATCAGCGTACTAGGGCGATGCCCGAGAAAATGATGAGCTTCGCATTGAATGCTCAGTTGAGGTGCGTTTCCTGAATGTACCGACGGCAAGCCCGCTCGCCATCAGCGTCAATAATAGGCTCTGCTCTACCTGATCTTCTGGTGGGGTGGTTGAGCATGTCATTGACTCGCGATGCAGTTGCGCCGATGCGAACTCGAGAGCCATCTGTAGCGCGCTTCGGCCAGTCGACTTGGTAGGCCGATCAATGCTGACCTCTGTGCTTCCAGATTGTTGTGGAGGTGGCAGTTTCTTGGGCTCCGGTTGGGGGATTTCCTGTGGATGCACGCCTACCTTGGCGGGTAAGGGGATAGGAGGTGTGCCACTTGAATCGACTCGTCTTACCCGGCTTAGAGCGCCTTGAGCCAGGCTTCGCTCATGCAGAACGGCTCGCATATGGTCGTAGTCCGCCTCAATGTAATTCATCGTTGTGGCGAGATTCGAGTGATTCAGCAGGCTTTTCGTGAGATGGATGTTTCGCTCCGGCTGCTTCATCAAGTCTGTTGCTAATGTGTGTCTGAAGCGGTGAGGAGTCATGCGCACGCCGATCTTATCGGTGAGCTTGCCGTACATCGACTCCACCTGGTCAATGTTCATTTCCTTGCCATGGTAGTGGCGGGAGAATCTGTTGACGTTGAACAACTGATCGTCTGGTGAAAATCCAATTTTATCGGCCTCCCCCAGTATCCTGGATAAGTGCGGAGCTAGTCCTTCCATAATGGGTAGGAAAAACTCCCGATGGGTCTTCTCTGTTTCACCGCGGACCAAGATCATCTGGTTGCCCCAGTCGATATCCTTGTAGCGCAAGCACAGCAGTGCATTCAGGCGTATGCCTGTGTAATAAAACATCTCGAAAACGCTGAGCCAAAACCATGCTGGCGTTATTTGGCTACGTTCATGCGTACAACGTTCTTGGCCTACAAGGGATATGAGCCAGTTGCGTGCTCGTTGGATGGCGTCTCCGTTGATTGTCTTGCTGGCTCGCTTTGGTGGGATAACGCTGGTTTTCTTGAAAGGGTTGATCGTTGTATGGGTTATCAGGCCGTGCTCTATGGCGTAACCCCAAACAGTGCGAAGGTGATTTGAATAGGTGTTCCAGCTGCGTTTCGATAATCCATTCTCAAGGACTTTTTTTCGCCATATCAGAACCGCACGATGATCGATCTCCTCAGCTGAGGCAGTTCGGAAATGCTTGAGCAGTGCTTTGGTCGATGCACGATAGATCTTTGCACTGGCAGGTCGTAGATCATGGGCAAAGATGTATTCCTCCGTCAGATTCGAAGGGGTCGTCATTGTGGCGGCTCCGGTATTTCTGACTTCAAGGAAAGGCTGATGTTGTCGAAGGGGACCTCAGAGAAGATTGTCAGCGGATCCAGAAGCAAGTACCCCTTGAGCTGCTTGGATTTTCTGGGTCCAACTACATCGCAGGTCCAAATATTCAGACTCTTATGTGTTTTTCGATGAAGTTTCTGTTTCTCGAAACTACGTTGAACCAGCTGCCAGGCGCTGACTCGCTGTACTTTGGCTTGCTGCTCGATGTGCGGGAACTCAAGGACGTAGCGCTTGAATATTCCAGGCGTTACCAGCATAGCGGTCCCTGCTACGGTATGAATCAGCGCTTTGGTATCGTTGATAATGATGGTCCGGGAAGCGATGCCTTTCTTAAGCCATTCAACAAATCCCTGACCGATCTCGGCGTTATTGCTCGGCATCGGAGTGACTTCTTCAATTATTGCTAAAGGCGCACCTCCTTGATTGGAGGTTTGGGAAGGCTGGATGTCATCCAGCTTCGGAGGCGCGGTATATGCCGCTGAGACCTCTTTGTTTTTGGTGTCTTCTGATGGCTCATTGATACTACCAAGGAGAGCCAGTAGCTCGTCAAATTCATCTGTGCTGTTTGAGGTGTGCTGTGGGGGATGGGGGGGGGATGGCTGTGCGGGTGCTGAAGGCGGCACAGGGCTGGATTGGATCTCAGAAGGCAACTTTTTTGTCGGTGTCGCGACGTTATTTTCTGCAGCAGAGTCTTCTGCCGGGTTGCCGGCTTCTATCTCAACAGTCCCCGCGTAAGCGGCGGGCCGATCATTTGGATCATTCCAGATCAGTGCCGGTGAGAGCTTCAGCAGCGTGAAGGTGTTTCGCCAGCCACGACCACTGTCTATCGTAGCTTTCCAGATTGCCTTGTCCTGTGTATTGGTTTGGATTACTCCCTGATCTTGCAGCATGTTGAAAAAAGGCGCATTCGAACTGGGTACACCTTCAACGCCTTGGGTCAGCAAATAGGCTCGCAATTGATCAGCAATCGGCTTGCTAACCAGCCAAAGAGCATCCTGTGTCAGCCAGCCATCTGACGGTCCATCGGGTTGATTCAACTTGAATGTATCTCGGATCAGGTGGCGCAACCCATCTGCCAATTGACGCTGCAAAGACTGTTTGGGCGCGGACAGCGCGCGGGCTGGATTCCCACCAAGTTCCTGTGCGACGGACGCCTGATCGGCCTTGACTACAATCTCGCCCAAAATGCCGGCATGTTCGTACTGACCAGCCAAAATGAAGATTAACTGCGACCACACTTCGGGGAAATTACTGAGCCAATCTAAGATTTCTGAGGAGAGTATCTGCGCGTAAATCAGTGCGGCAGCGGCTCCGTGAAGTTGGTAGTTGCGTCCTTTCACGTAGCGGAATCGATAGGGACGATCGATTGGGCCGTGCCACGGGTGCCAGGTTTTACCTCCTGCCAGCTCGACGTGCACGTCGACGGCGATCTTGCCGAGGTCGTGTATCAGAGCGCCGTAAGCCACGGCGGCAGTCCAGGCCTCAGCCTGTGCTGATTGCGACTCTGGCGGTGCGCCTATAGGTAGCAGGTAGCTCTGTCGAATTTTCAAGGCGTAGGCGACGATTTCAAGCCCGTGATCCAGCATGCCGCCAGGGTGTGCATGATGGTGGTTTTGCGAAGCAGGGAGCTGCTGGACCAACTCCGCGTAGCGCTCAAGTGGACGCCTATAGAGCTCGACAAACTGTGAGCGAGATAACGATGCGCGCTGCCAAATGTTCTCCAGTAGTTTCTGACGGCGCGGCGATGCCAGTAGTGCTTGGCTAGAGGCCGGCTGTATAAAACCGTTAGGGGAGGGGCTTTGGGCGGGTAGCGCTTTATTGCGGCGGAAAATAGAGAACATCGCCTGCTCCGTAAATGATTCATGGGGCAGGCTTTTCTCCTATCAAAGGGGGGCGATCAAGGGGAAAGGATCACTGGTGGTCTCGGGTATTTCTTTTGGCGAAGAGCCATCTTTCTATGGTGGTGACGGAGAAAGGAATGCAGAATTATCGTCGTTTCGGTCTAAGGGCACGGTGCCGTGGATCGACCATGTGAGGAAAAAATGATGGTTTCACTTCGCTACGCTACGAAATCAACCTCAGATAATGTTTGGGCACTTTGTGATTTGATACGTGACAATAAGTGTGACGAGATCGTTCTTTTTGCTAGCGTAGGGAATGATATTGACGATGAAGAAGCAAGGTGGAACAACAACCTTCCTCTGGTTGTCGCCTTAGCTAAATATATTATTCCTCACGTCGATAGCGTCTTGGTCGTTTTTGATGGAGTGTTTCTAACCGCTGCGCGTTCCGTTCGTTATGGTGAAGTACGTGAACTGCTGGATGTAGCTGTTGCGTCTGACAAGGTTTATTACTCTGAGCAAAGAGCTCCACTCACTAGCGAAATGACTCCTGACGAGGCGGTTTCAACTCTTATTAATTTAGGTTCTATCCAGCCGTTGACGGTTGAGTCCAGAGCTGAATACTTTTCTTTGCTTAGTAATTTTACAGAAGACGAGTTAGTTGAAATGCATTCGACTCGGGAGATGCGTTGATGGGATTGGTCCTTTTCCCCGCTGAAAGCGGCCCTTTCGGGTAAGGCTTTTACCCTTGTGAACCATTCCATTCGCTTTTACAGAACCTTTTACCTTTTGGGCCATTTCTGCAGTGAATCGAGCGGGCGTTAGGTACCGAGGGTAACGGCCGTTTGTCTCAGGATCTTGCGGCAGAGAAAAATCGGTATTATAAGTAATGTCATATCGCCCCTAGATGGGGTTGGAAGGAGACGCCCCATGACCACGCAGACCTCTCAGGGGGTAGCAAGTCGCTTAGGCTATGGCCTGGGTCAGGCTGTGCGCCTCGTTTGGTGCAGTCAGAACCGCACGTTGCGTTGGGTCAAGCGTCTCGCGGTGGCGTTGGTGCTGCTGTATTTTTCAGTGGGGATGTTTCATTGGATTGCCAGTGTATTCATGGGTGTCCTGGTTACAGTGCTGATTTTGCATGCAATTGTGAAAGGGGATTCTTCTATCCTAGACGGTCAGCATGGGGCCGTTGAGTCGGAAGATGGCTTCCGATACGGCCTATCCGGTTATGGCCAATATTCGAACGGTGCACGGATTGACTCTGATGATGAATAGTTGAGGATGCCGCTAACACATCCTCACTAACTTGACCAATCTTCTAAGTTTTTTTGCTTGAAATGTCCCCCAGGGCCTGTTTCGCTAGTCCACCCCCTTGGGAGCCAGCTTTTTGAACCCCATCTGTACCTGTTTGTAGCCCGCCCAGTACTGAGCCTGCCTTAACTCCCGTCCAACCTAGGGCGCCCATCCAAAACACTGGCAGAATAATGAACATTGCTCCCATCACAAAGTTCAAGATTGCATCCTGAGTGGCAGTGTTCAATCCCATTACTGGATCAAATGAAAGATATGGTGATCCTGCTCCGTACAATGCATCGAGTATTGTGCTGTCTACCCATCTTGCTAGTTGAAACCAGAAGTCCACGAAGATCAGGGCAAAAAACGTCACGGTCAAGGTCATGGCAACTTGAAGTTGGTAAGCTCCGACGATCAATACCAACGGAATGCAGATCACCATCGCCATTTTCAAAAAAGCCATGACCATCGGTAGCGCTTGGCGAACCATGTCCATGGCTGGGAAATAGGCCATAGATCCTAATGCAACTCCGAGAGTCCCCGCTGCCCGGGCTGCTCCATTCCACACGGTTCCATTGATTTGCCCCCCGTAATCCGTATAAACATCCCCTTTCACCTGGTTCGACGGCGAGACCAGCTGCCGAACAAGCGAGTCAGTCACATCTTCCGGGGATAGCCACTTTGCCCAGCCGAGCATTTTTGTCATGAGGTCCGGCGACACTTGAGCCTTGATACGATCCCGCAGTCCCACTCCGCTATCCGACCACCATTGTTTGCAAGTAGGATAGCCTCCACCTCCACTCACTTGTGGTAGACCCACATCGCGAGATGCGCTATAGGGCCATGAGGCCCTTGGAGTTTTGGAGTAGTCCGTGTCGTAGTACCCCGAGGTGTTCAATAAATAGTGCGAACCAATCCAGCTGAGTTCTTGTGCAAAACGAGGGTCATTCCCTTGCGCTCCCAACTCGGGTTGGCGCATGAATAATCTGGCACGGGAGGGTCCATAGCAATCATGCGTGAAGTCGCCAATTTCCTGAGCCAATAGCGGGTTGTTTATCTTGGTGTTGCTAACCTCCATGCGTACTTGCCGTAGATCAGTTCCGCAGGGGATTGCTGCTACAGCGCCACTGGTTAATCCCTTTGATAACGCATGCATTAATGCCCACCACATGGGCATCTGGGCACTCTTTCCTGCCAGCGAGCTGAATGTAGTGTTCCAGCCTGTGTCTGTGGGTTTAGGTAAGTTGTATTGGCACTGCTGAGCTCTGCTCTGGTCAAATGCCAGGGTATCAAAACTCACATTGACGGCTGGTACAGCGAAGAATGCGACGACGATGTAGCCAACGTAGATATTGGTCTCGATACGTGCCAGTGAGAGAACTCCTTTGTTGCCCTCATCGGCCCCCTCACCACGGACTTTCAGCCACTCTCGAATAACGATGATGCAGAAGGGAAGAGCGAATAGGCCAGTATCTGAAATCATCGCCCAGATACCATTGTTGATGATCCAACCGACCAACGTCAGGTAGTACTCCAAATAATCATTGGTGTAGAGCGTCACGAGTCACCCCCTGCCTGATACAGCACCTTGCTCAGCTCAACCATCAGAAATAATAGGATCACCATCACCTCGATTTTCAACAGGCCTTTGCGCCGTTTCGAGCGTTCTGAGTTCGATAATCGAGCCTTGAATTTGAACCAGGCAACGGCCAGTGCGATATAAAGCATCAGGCGCCAGGTGAAGAGCGACCAGTAGTGGTCGGTACGCCAGGCTTGCCATTGTTCAGCGCTGTCGAACATGTTCATCAAGGCAGCGCTGAGTAGTACTACGAGGGCGGTAGTCGCGAGCAAAACACCCAGAACAAGCAGAATGCTCCTCCCGGTTCGTCTAACCAGCGAGCGGTTGGGGGCGGTGACAGGCTCCGGCATATCGGTCATGGCCTTTCTCACTGTTTGTTCTGGGCGGGTGACTGCAACTGGTCCAATCGATCCGTTTCTGGTGCCCCCGAGGACACACCACGAGAGTCTTCTGCCCGTGCTTTGCTGCGTTCAATGATGGTCAGAGGCGAGTTCTTCGCGAGCTGCTGACGCATGTCCAGTTCCATTTTGAGATTGCCGATCTCCTGTTGCAGCGAGGAGCTCTGCTGGCCGACTGCCTGGACGGCGAGGTCATTAGCCGCGACGTTCGGTTCCCGACTGCCTGCCATCAAGGTGCGCTGCAGGGTCAGAGCTTTCTCCAACACATCGGACAACGCGACTTCGGAGGCAAGCCGGCGAGCGAGTACGTCCTGGTCGCGCTCATCCTTGAGTGCTGCTACAACGCCTCGGGTGATGGGTAACGAGTTGCTGCTCGCTGCTTCCAGGTTTTCTAGTGACAGCGTTTTGCTTCCGCTCAGTAGTTCCTGCAGGGCCTTCAGCTTGGTGTCGTACGTTTCCTGGATCAGCGGCGTGAGGCCGACGCCTGCGGCTGTCACCGTTTTAGGGCAACTGTCACAGGTCTGCTGTTGTTGTTCCCCCAGCACACGATTGGCAAAGGTGGTGGCTTCCTGGGGCGATGACCAGACATTGCATACCATGCCGTTGTTGCAGTTCGCTTTGCTGATGGATGCGGTGTCGCCGGCCGCGCGCTTGTTCAGGAGGTTGTAGCCCGCCTTGGTGACGTCACCTACGATACGAATTGGCTTCTGACCGGAACCACCTGCTCTATCACCACCAACCCAAGTGACGCCATCGTTGCCACCTTTCTTTTCGACTTGTTCCACCGCCGATACTGCGTCCGTGTTGGATGTTAGCGCCTGACTCATAGCCTGACCTTCAGCAAGCTTGCCCCAGCCCATTTGGTTGCCGGCGATATCCGCCATCTTTTCGCCAATGGCGCGGCAGGTGCCTTTGGAGCGGTCGAAGTCCAGGCGGGCCTGCAAAATGCCGTTGGTGATGAGGTTGTATAGCGCCGGGTTCGCACGTTGAAGAATCAGTGCCGGCAGCGAAGCCACAGCGCTGGTGGCGCTCTGTACCACCGAGCTCATGATGTTTTTGAAGCCGGAAGTGGCACCATTCAATTGGTTTTCAAGGGTTGTGCTCAGGCTCATGTTTCCGCAGATTAGATTGGTATTCCAACCGCCTCCCACAGAAATACTATCCATGTTGCCTGCGCTCCCCATGGTGACCGCGTTGCCGCCGCCAATGCTATACAGCACGTTATCCCCAATGACGCTTCCGGAGGATGAGACGTTGATTGGATCAGCAGAGAGCGCTATTGCACTGCTGAGGCTGCAGGCGAGTCCTATCGCCAAGGTAGTGAGTTTCATGCTTTGCTCCGATCGCTGTTTCATTGGAAGTCCGTACTGCCGAGGAAGGTCTGGCCACGACGCTGGCAACACGAATAAGGGCGCCAGAGTGCCCAGGCGTAGCCGCCATCCTGCGCATCAATGTTCAGACCGATGGTGGGAAAGGTTGCGCAAGTCAGGTTGAGGACTGGGGTGAGCTCTTGCCACTTACCAGTGGAGTCGTCACCTTCGCGTAGCGGCCCTGCAGGCCAGTAGCCGGGGTAGGGAAGGGCGAGCATCGGCAAGTAGACATGGACCTGGCCTGGGCGGGTAACTACGTCGCCGGCACGCTGCGCAATAACTGCGCCCGTTTTGTAGTCGTCAGTCTGATTAAGGAAGCCGCTACGCGGATAGACGTTCCCCCAGCTGCTTGCTGAGAGCAGGCTGCCGACTTCACGCATGCCCGGAATGAGTGCTTCGGGGTATACGGATTCCGGGACGCCGTATCGCCAAGCAATGGGGTCAAGGGTGCTCAGAAAGTAAGGCACAAGCGGTAAGGTTGCGCCTTTGCATACATAGCCCGAGGCGCTGGCAAACTGACTTAACGCCGCACCACCTGGATGGCCGATGACATCGGCTTCCTTAAATTTGATGATGTTGTTCTCGGCAACGTGATTGGTAGTGCCGTCGTTGCCCGCTTGGGCCATCGGATTCGGGGTGCCAAGAGGTGACATCTCTATCCAAGGGTTCATCCCGGTATTCGCATATGCAGACACCACAGCGTCCGGTACGTAGTGACGAACCTTGGTCGAGGTTTTGACTTTGCATCCGAATGGCGTGCAGAGCAGCCAATAGCAGATGCCGACCACTTTGTACTCCAGGCAGGTTGGTGACAGGGTCGAGGCAATAATCGCTGCCGAGTTGATCGCAGCCGATGCACTGAATGACAGGCTGAAAGTGATAGCCAGCGACAAAGGCCGGATCGCAAAACGTGAGCGTCTCATCGTGACAGGCTCCGCGCTCGTTCAATCAACGCGACGGCTTTATCTACGTCAGGCTCGCCGTACACGACGTAGCGACGATCTACGACCACGGCTGGGAGTTTTTCGACTCGCAGGCTCCAGGCGTCTGTGACGCCCTGCTGGGCTTGGGCCAGTTCGTTTTGCAGATGCTTCCCTGCAGGGCTGATCAGGTAGCGTTGAATGGCCGCTTCTGCCTGGCGTGGGTCGGCTGGTAGCTGGTTGGAAATTTGTTCTTCAAGGCGCTGCTGATCATCCAAGAAGATGACGCGAGCGCCAGAAGGTGCGGATACTGGATGTGCTCGGTTTGTAATGACCCACGTCTCCGCGTGGGACGCAGTGGACAAGAACAGTAGCAGTGAAAACAGCCAGCGCCGCGTCTCGCTAAGGTGGATAAGGATTTCGAGCATGGCACCGTACCTGATATGGATTCAGGTACAGAAGACCGGATGGTCGTCCTGAGCGCAGTAAGAAATAGGAGTTTGGAGGCTTTGGGTATTTGAGAGCGGCGAATTCGTGAGGATTGGATTGAAGATGACACTTGGTCGGCTCAAATTGACGACACGGTGAGCACGCAGTTAACTGGCTATCCATACAGTAATTATCCAGGCCAAGTTTATGAGCGCGACCCTTCTTGGTCCCATCGCCGCCGACGGTCAGTCCCTGCCGATGTACTCCAATCCTGTCTCGGCCGGCTTTCCATCGCCGGCTGCAGATCACCTGGAAAAAATGATTTCGTTGGATGAGCTTTTTGAAATCCGTGCACCACATGTCTACTTGGCCAAGATCCAGGGCGACAGTATGCAAGGTGTCGGCATTTTCAGCGGTGACCTGGTGATCGTTGACCGAAGCAAAACAGCTCGTCATGGCGATATCGTTATTGCGGCGCTCAACGCTGAATGCGTGTGCAAGCGTCTGCACAGTCGCGGTGGCCAAGTGATTTTGATGGCCGAAAATCCTAAATATCCCCCCAGGTGCGTAATGGAAGGCGACGAGCTGGTGATATGGGGGGTGGTCAACTACAGCGTACGCGACCATGAGGGTTAAGGCCGGCCTCACTCCTGCTTTGCCAATATTTGCGCTAGCGGATTGCAACAGCTTCTACGCCAGTTGCGAGCGCGTGTTCCGTCCGGATCTGGCCAGCACGCCGATCGTGGTATTGAGCAACAACGATGGGTGCGTGATTGCTCGAAGCTACGACGCCAAACCTTTCGTCAAAATGGGCGCGCCCTATTTCCAGATCAAGGACACGTTGCGCCGACAAGGCATTGTGGCCTTCAGCAGCAATTACGCTCTGTACGGGCAAATGTCCGAAAGAGTCATGACGCTGATTGAATCGATGGTGAGCGACAGCGAGGTCTATTCCATCGATGAGATATTCTGCGACCTGACCGGTATGCCCGGCGACCTCACAGAATTCGGACGAAAGATCCGTGCCAAGGTCCTAAAGCACACCGGTATCCCGGTGGGTGTGGGGATTGCCCACACCAAAACCCTGGCCAAACTGGCCAATCACACGGCAAAACGCCTGCAGGCGCGAACCGGCGGTGTCGTGGATCTGTGCAATCCGTTCAAACGCGACTGGGTGTTGCGCAACACCGCCGTAGAAGAGGTGTGGGGCATCGGTCGACGCATGACCGCGCACATGCAGGCCTTGGGTATCCGCACGGCCATGGACTTGGCCAAGGCGGATCCGCTCTTGCTCGGCCGCAAATTTAGCGTCGTCCTGGAGAAAACCGTGCGCGAGCTCGCCGGCACTTCGTGCCTGGTCCTGGAAGAGGCGGAACCGGCCAAGCAGGAGATCTGCTGCAGCAGAATGTTCGGCATGCGCCTGGAGACGATCGAGCCGATTAAAGAGGCGGTGGCCACGTACGCGCAGCGGGCTTCGGAGAAGTTGCGGGCTCAGCATTCACTGTGCAAAAAGATCCGCGTGAGCATTCGTACCGGCATGTTTAACCCCGATGAGGCTCGTTACGCTAACGGCGTGGTCGTGGAGCTACCCTACCCTACCAATGACGTGCGTTTGATCACCAAGGCCGCGACACAGGCGGTGGAACGCCTGTTCCGCCCAGGGTTCCGATACAGCAAGGCTGAGATTTTGTTGATGGATCTTCGTCAACCAGGTGAATTCACTGACGATCTGTTCGCACACGCGCAACCAGCTGCAGCGGACAAGGTGATGAACGTTCTCGATGAAATCAACAGCCGGTGGGGCCGTGGAACGTTGCGCGCGGCAGCTGTACCAGCGGCGCCGGCCTGGGCGATGCGTCGTGAGTTGATGAGCCCGAACTACACCACCAGACTTGATCAGCTCTGGACGGTAAATGCTAATTGAGGCGTCAGAATTGAGGGAGTTTCAGAATGTGCAGTCATTACGAAGCACCGGCGCCGCAGCGGGTAGCTGATACCTTCGGCGTTGAACCTTATGAACAGGGGAAGCTGAATCTATGGCCAGGTTACATTGGGCCCTTCATCCGCAGCGCGGAACACGTCGACCTCGAGGCAGAGTCGCCGGCGTCGAATGAAGTACTGGTTGGTTCGTTCGGCCTAATCCCTTGCTGGAGCAAAGACACCAAAATCGCACGGAAAACCTACAATTGCCGATCAGAGACCGCGAGTGCGAAGCCGTCTTTTCGCACCGCTTGGCGTCAGGCCCGACACTGCATTCATAAACCCGAAGATGAAAAGCGCATGGTGATTATCCTGCCCAAGGGACTTTACGGAGATTGGCTTAAAGCGCCTACAGGCGAAAGCATGGAGTTCATGCGTGAGTACCCGGCAGACCGGATGAAAGTTACGATGTGATCGTCAGGGTTTGGTAGCCAATACCGTATTGACCGTCTGAGTCTGGGACATCCAGGCAGCAGTCTGGTCGCAGCGATATCTGACGACCCTATGAATTCGCGCGTAGTCCTGCGCGAGTTGGCGTGCGAAGATGGGCTCATGGTGGGCAATGCGATTGCGAAATTTTCGGGTCGCCTCCAAGGCGTTTCGAATTTCCGCGCGTAGCTTGTGATAAGGAAGAGCAGCCGGAGCGTGTGGGAACAGGCGCTTAATATGGTTATCCCAGAGCCCGTGATCGTAACGTGCAGTAAACATGGACTCCCAGAAAGCAAAACTCATTTCGGCAATCGCCTTGTCCGTAGACGGCGGGTTACCACCAGCGCTTTGTTCTGCTTTCTGCCTAGCTGCCAACAGAGCTTGACGCGGCTTGAACGCTGAACCGGCTGGGTCAGGCAAACTCAGAAAAAAACCTTGGCTCCAGGGCCAGTGAGCGCCATAGGTGGCAGTCAAAGCTTCAGATACGGCGTTTCGGACCACAACCTCACAGAAATGAAGAGGATGGATGAAAGCAGCCGAAATCGCTGCGTTCCAAGCGTATAAGTGGATGGCGGCGCTCAGAGGCGAAGGCTTGTTGCTGCAAGCGATCAAGTAGGTGCCCATCCTTGGCATGGAAAGGGCAGTCTGCTTGGCAAGATCAGGCGACGTGAAAGACATGAAATTGGACCCAAGTTGACGAAGCCGTCATTTAGCCATATTATTGTGCCACTAACCACTTGGATAGGAGTCAACCTACAGCAGGATTGATTTCGCCGAGGGATGTACGACAGTACACACAAAGCCCACCGAAAGGTGGGCTTTTTGTTTGTGGTACAAAAAACTGCTGGGTCCTGCATTGTAAGCGGCAAACGGCCAGGCATCCCCACTGCCGGCCTGCTGGCGCAAGTGATGGTGGCCAAATTCGCCGACCACCTGCCGCTCTATCGACAGGAAAAGATCTTCGGCCGTGCCGGCCTTGCCATCCCGCGCTCGACACTAGCGCAGTGGATGGGTCAAACCGGCGTGCAGCTTCAGCCGCTGGTCGATGCGCTGCGCGAAGCAGTGCTGGCCCAGCGCGTAGTCCACGCCGATGAAACACCGGTACAAATGCTGGCTCCAGGAGAGAAGAAAACCCACCGCGCTTACGTCTGGGCCTATAGCAGCACGCCATTCTCGGCACTCAAGGCCGTGGTCTACGACTTCAGCCCCAGCCGTGCCGGCGAACATGCGCGTAACTTCCTGGGCACGTGGAGCGGCAAGCTGGTCTGTGACGACTTTGCCGGCTACAAGGCAAGCTTCGAGCTGGGCATCACCGAAATCGGCTGCATGGCCCACGCGCGCCGCAAGTTCTTCGACCTGCACGTCGCGAATAAAAGCCAGTTGGCTGAGCAGGCGCTTCACTCGATTGGCGGGCTGTACGAAGTCGAGCGACACGCTAAGGAAATGAGCGACGAAGACCGTTGGCGATTACGCCAGGAAACGGCGGTGCCCATCGCTGAAAAACTGCATGAGTGGATGCTGGCCCAACGCGAACTTGTGCCCGAGGGCTCTGCTACGGCCAAGGCCCTGGATTACAGCCTTAAACGCTGGGTAGCGCTGACGCGCTACCTGGACGATGGTGCTGTGCCCATCGACAACAACCAGATCGAGAACTTGATCCGGCCGTGGGCGCTTGGGCGGTCGAACTGGTTGTTTGCTGGGTCGCTGCGCAGCGGCAAACGGGCGGCGGCGATCATGAGCCTGATCCAGTCGGCACGTATGAACGGGCATGATCCGTATGCTTATCTCAAGGATGTGCTGACGCAGCTGCCGACGCAGCGGGCCAGCGAGATCGAGCGACTGCTACCACATAGCTGGGCGCCTGCTTAGCTACAGGTAAAGCTTTGCTGGTTTCAGCCGAAACATTCCGAACGGAGAAAAAACTGGCTACGGCAGGCTACTACTGAACCATCCTGGGCTCTATCAGACGTCGACTTCATAGAACGTTCGCCTTGGATAGCTTTAAACAACATCTTCAAGCCCTGAGGCCTGCCATGCTTAGAAATGCTCCTTTGAGTACAAAGCTACTGCTTATTTTGATGTTTCCCCTGTTGGGCTTTCTGGTCTTCGCCGGGATTTTTGTAGCTGACAAACGAGAGACACTGAGCGAGATGAACCGAGCGGTCACCGCTACCGGCACCGCGCAGAAACTCAGTGACGTAGTAACCACTATCCAGCGTGAGCGCGGCGCAAGCGGCGTGTTTCTGGGCAGCGGTGGTAAGACGATGCAGGACAAGTTGAAAGTCTTACGCCAAGAAACCGACCGTGCGGTGAGCGCGATGCATGCGCAATCGACCGAGGGTCTTATCGCGCCTGACAAGATGCTGCGCGCAATTGATGGTTTGGCCGGACTGCGTCAGCAGGTGGACACGCTCGCAATCAATAACGGCGAGTCCGGCACCCGATTCACCGATCTTATCAAAAATTTGATCGGCTTCTCTTACTCACTGGAAACCAGCATTGAGGATCCGGAAATCCTGCGTGGGCTGAGTTCACTCAATCAGTTCGTAGACATGAAAGAGCGCTCTGGTCGAGAGCGTGTACTGCTTGGCCTGGCATTCAACCAAAACCGTTTTGATGCGCCGCTGTTGTCACGTTTCAGCCGCAACATGGGCGAGTTCTCCGGCTATTTCGAGGCCTTTCAACGCTGGGCTCCTGCCGTGTTCAAAAATAAGCTGGATGCGGTTCTACAACAGCCCGCATCCGTCGATGTAGCTCGCCTGCAAAAACTCGGATTTGATACGCCTCTAGGCGATCCGCTTAATATCAAACCCGAAGACTGGTTCAACCTTTCCACCAGCCGTATCGACATGATGGCTCAGGTCGAGGCTGAACTGGGCCAGACGGTCGTGAGCCTAGCCAATGTCGCGCGTACCGATGCCCAGCGCAGTCTGTATGTCGCAATAGCCACCGTCATTCTGATGTTGATTGCGGTGCTGTGGCTCGCTTCGGTGATTATTCGCAATATCAAAATCGCTGTGGTCGACGTGAACCGCACCCTTATTTCGCTATCCACGCGTGACCTAACTGCCAGAACCCGTTACACCGGCAGAGACGAGTTTGGCGAGATCTCGCGTAACCTGGATAACATGGCCATACAGATCGGTGAAGTGATCCGTGAGATCGGGAGTGCCACGGCGCAGGTCGCGACCGCCGCCGAGCAGTCTTCGGCTGTGGCCCTGCAAACTAGCAATAACGTCGTCCAGCAGCGTCAAGGCACCGATCAGGTGGTCACTGCCATCAGCGAGATGAGCGCCACGGTCAAAGACGTGGCGCGCAGCACTACCGACGCCGCAGAGATGTCGCAGCGCGTTAATGCCAGCACTATGCAGGGCAAGGCTGAAATCGAGAACACCATCAGCTTGATCAAAGGGCTTGAGGTTCAGGCCGAACAAACATCCCGAATCATTGAGGAGCTCAAGGGTGAAAGCTATTCCATCTCCTCGGTTTTGGATGTGATTCGTGGTGTAGCAGAGCAAACCAATCTGCTAGCTTTGAACGCTGCCATTGAGGCTGCCCGTGCCGGTGAGCAGGGTCGTGGATTTGCCGTGGTCGCCGATGAGGTGCGGAATCTGGCCAAAAAGACTCAGGATTCCACCGTCAGTATCCAGAAGATGATCGCCAATCTGCAATCCGGCTCCGACCGTGCCGCCACTTCCATGCAGGAAACTCTAGGGAAGGCTCAAGAAGGCGCGAGCAACGTAGTGCGCGCAGGGGAGTTGCTAGAAGAAATAGCCGAGGGCATCGCGACCATCAGCGACAGCAACATACAGGTCGCCTCGGCGGCAGAACAACAGAGTCAGGTTGCCGAGGAGATCCACCGCAACGTAAACGACATCAACACTCTGGTTATCCAGGTCAGCGCCGGTGCTGAACAAACCGCCGTCACCAGCCGCGAGTTAGCCCGCTTGGCCGAGCAACAGCAGGGGCTGGTGGGACGGTTCAAGGTGAACTGAGTTACAAGTTTTTTTACCGGATGCTCAAATGCCCGAGAGAATGACTTTCGGGTATTTGAGGATTGGTAGGTGAGAGGGTGACGCGCCTATAAGGGCTACTTTGCTCAACGCGATAAACGAGGCTTTTCATGACGCCGGATGAGGTCAGGCCATGGATTATCAGCCGTCCTACGGCTTTCTGAAGGACTGCTTATACCGTTCTGAGTCATACAAGGTGACTTTGGCAGACGCTTACTAACGATCTACAAGAGCGCGGGGATCATCAAGATCGACGAAGTGTCGTTCTGCCCTGAAAGCTTTTCGGATGCAAGGATAGAGGGCGGACACCCAAACGGCCCCGTATTTTGCTTGGGAGCGGCCAAGGCAGTGATCAAATTAACTGACGCGAACTTACTGGTCGCGGCTGGTGTGACCGATAATAGGTAGGAAAGCAGATATGAAAGTAATTGCACCTGGAAAAATCATCATCACAGTTGAAGCTAGTTCTCCAAAGGCCTTAGAGAAGCTTCTGGATCAGGCTTTGTTCGAGCTCAAGTTAAGGAGTACGGACGATGACGGGTATCAGCAGGCTCTCTCTAAGATTACCAAAGGTGAGCAGACCGGTACGTTGGGCAATTACAGCTTTGACTACAGTGCACCTGAAATCGAGTGGGATGAATCACTCTAGGAAAAAGGAGCAACACTGTATGGGAATGCCGAGCGAACCGCATCATGACGAATATGTTTTGAGCCTGGCACGGAAGTGTCCATTTCCAGAATGGCTTTTGCTGGAGCTACCAAATGGGAAATGGGGAGCGTTCTGGAATGCAGGGCTAGAGGGAACTTGGGCTACGGCTGTTTGGGAAGGTGATTATTCAGCATGCGCCTTGGTTCATGCTGATCGATTCGAGGTGCTTCGCTATATGGAGAAGCATCAGTCCCACTAAGGTAGGAAAATAAGAAGGCCATTTATGAAGAAATGCAGTCTCAGCTCCAGGAACTTGTTGACCTGGTGGAGCTTGACGAACTGTACACCGCAGCAGTCGCCTACGGCGTTGTTGAGGCGGATCAGGCCACCGCCCAGGCCCATCAACAGAGTGCGCATCGTCGAACTGAAACGTAACTACGTGCTTAAGTAAACCTTCACTGCCGCCACGGAAATCCGTATGTCGAAGCCAAAGCTCGGCGCCTGGGCGTCCCGCATCGTGGGCTACCTGCTGGTAGCCACCACCGCGTTACTGATCTTCAGCATTGCCCAGGAATTGCTGAGCGGTAGCACCCTGTCGACCAACAAATGGGGCCCCCGGACGGCTTACACCCTCGCCGGAGAACCGTTTAAATATTGGGCCTCAGTGGTATCGCATTGCGTCACTGCGTTGATCCTGGGGGGCGCTGCAGCAGGCGCGTTCTGGCTGGCCAGGTTGGAAACTACCGAAGCGGTACCGACACATAAACCCCGCTGGAGATAACGACCATGCTCAACACCGCTCAAATTAAACAGCAGCTGCAGGAAATGGGTGAACTCGTCCAAGAAATGGCCAACCTGCTCGAGGACGGTACCGACGACGCGCCCTTGGCTTTTTTTGAAGCCTGTGAGGATCTACAGCTGCAGGTCACGCAGCTGATGCGCGCCACCTTTCTGGCGGTGCAGCAAAAGCCGGTACCCGCGCTTTAGTACTTCACCTTGTACGTGGGTGAATCCTCCGGCCGCTTGCCTCGCCGATCGTAGAGGCGCGTCGTGCTGATGTTGGCATGCCCTAAACAGACCTGGACCTTGGCGATATCGGCATCATGCTCAAGGGCATTGGTTGCAGCCGTCGCGCGCAGCCCGTGCACGCCCAGGCCGTCAACCTGGATGCCCGCCGCGTGGGCCATTGGGCCACCACCTTGTAGATCCCGTTACCCGTAACTGCGCCGCCGGCAGTGCGACCACGGATCGAGCGGAACAGCGGGCCATTGCCCGGTTCGCGTTGACTGTCGCGCTCCAGGTACTCATGAATACGCTCGGCCGCAACAGGATGCAGCGGTAAATAGCAGGTCTTGCCGCCTTTCCCTTTCAGCTGCAGGTGCTTGATGCCGCGCCGGTCCTGCAGATGACCCGTCATCAGCTGCGCTGCTTCTTCACGGCGCAGACCGTGGTACAGCAGCACCACCAAAATCGCGCGGTCCCGCACGCCTTTGAGCGTAGACACGCCGGGAGCATCGAGCAGCAATTTAGCCTGGTCATCATCGAGTGCCGGCGTCTTGCCTTCGTTGGTTTCGATCCTGGGTCGTTTGACCCCGTGCACCGGGTTGCCGCCGGCGACGGCGTTGTTCTCCAGGAGGTGATCAAACAGGCTGGCCAGCGCCGCCAGTTTGCGCCGGATGGTGGCCCCGGCCAGTCCCTGGGTTTCCAGCTGGGCCCGCCAGGCCAGCACGTGCGCGCGGGTGACGGCGCGGAATTCCTCGGCGCCGGTGAGGCCGACAAAACTGCGGAAGTCTTCCAGGTCGTTTTGATAGGCGCGGCGGGTGCGCGGGTTGTCGATATTGGCGAACCATTCTACCGCTGCCTGCACACCGGCCAGCTGCTGAAACTCCACGGCGCTCAGCCGTCGTTCGCCGGCCGGCAACAGCACGGCCGTGGACTGGGGGGAGTGAGGCCGTTCATGGAATGCCCGGCCCTGCGGGTCGACCTGCCGCGTGTTCAGCGGCGACCCATTCCCAGTATTCACGGATCAAGCGTTTGTCCTCAGCCTCGGGCACCAGGTGCTGCCAGCGCTGCTGTTCCAGCTCCATTTCCTGGACGCCGCGCAGCTCGTCCTCGAGCACGGCGCCAGCCGCAGCAAATCGCCGGCGGGCCCGGTACCAGAACCCGTCGGATGAGGTGTACTGGTACAGCGGCACAATCGGCACATGGTGCGCGCACCACAACTGCCACAGCACGCCGAGGCCGATGCCCTGACCCTGCTGCGCCGGCACAATTTCAAGCATGTTGATATACAGCCGATCGCCCAGCGGATTGATGCCGTAATCGACGTGGCCAACGCGATGGCCACCGACCTCGATGTCGTCCAAGTAGTCGGTACCGGGAAACACGAAGTTGCCCCGGGGGGATTCTTGGCGGCGATTAACCAAGTTCACGCAAGCGGCCGCGTCATTCAGGGTTTTTACCGCACGTCTACGGAAAAAGGCGTGCACCGGCTCAAAAATCGACATACGGCCTGCTCGGCTGAAATAGGGTGATAACCTATTTTATCACCCCTAATAAATACTACGAGCAACACCGCGCTCTTTGAAATGTAGGTCAGTGCATCATTGCGCAGCTCCCAGTGCGAAAATCTTAGGAAAAAAAACATGAGATACAGAGTCTTGATTTCCTTGCTAGCTTTGAGTCTGAACGCCGCAGCTGCAGAGCAGAGCACCGATCTGCCGAGTTGTGACATTCAAGGCCAGCAGGCAGTGGTTGGTGAAACAGGAGGTCAGATCAGTGACCTGGGACAAGCTCACATATCGGCGCGAGCGAATATCTTGAGTGCCGATATCGGTACTTCACGAAAAGCCCGCAATATCACTCAAGTTGAAGCTGACCGTATGATCAAACGTGTCCAAGCCATCCGAAACGAGACCGACGATTTTGTAAGCCAGCAAGGCTTCTTGAGCGCAGGTGAGAAAGCTAGTTTCGACCGCGAGCTTGATGGCATCGCAACGCAGCTGTGTAAATAGGAAAGAAGGGCTCGCAGTCGTACGCGGTCTGGAATGTCCGAAAGTACATGGAGTTAAGGCGCTCAACCTTTCGACTGCTGAGCCATATTAAGAAGATCAAGGGGCATGTGTTCTATACCGGTGAACACAAGACTACCGACCCTGATGCGCATGAGTCGACCGAGACGTTCAAGCGGCAGCTGCTGCAGTCCGTGCGTAAAATTGACCGTTTCTGCGCCAATGGCAAATAGCGGGCTTGCCGCCCTTTCTTCTCACCTGAAGGTGTTTGATGCGCGCCGCTCCAGCAGGTTGCCAGTTATCAGCCGCGCGGCTTCTTCCCTACCTAGCTCCTGGTACAGCAGCACGACCAAATTACACGGTCCCGGACTCCCCTCAACGTCCAGCTGGCCGGCGTCGTTAGCAGTAATTTAGCCTGATGACCTTCAAGTGATGGCGTCTCGCCTTCGTTAGTTTCAATCCGGAGCCGTTTGACCTTTTGTACGGTATTGCCGCTGCCGACCGCGTTTTTCTTCGGGAAGGGGTGAGCAGATGACCGCCAGCGCCAGTTTGCGCAGGATGATGCTTCCGGCCAGCTACCGGCCCTTCAGCTCGCACTTGCGAGGACGCCGCGAGCGCCAGATGGGTCTATAACTGGCGTAGGTGCATAATCGCGTTGGTGATGCCTCGTGCATTGTCGTCTAGCGTTTCCATAGCTCCCATTGCGTTAGCAGCGACATTCACCACTCCATTCTCTGAGACCCATTTGGTCACTTCTTCAAGGGCCGCTGCTAGGGCGTGTTGGTTGTGCAGGAGCAGTGTGAGAGCGTCCGCTATAGCTATGTTGGCTTCAGATTTATTTGGCATTGGGATCGTCCTTGAGTAATGAGCGTGTGATGATTAGCTCAACGCGCCGATGGCAAGAGGCGCTTCATCATGCCCGCTGACACCTGAATATTGCACTGACTTGACGTCTAATTTGTAATCGACCTAAACAGCAATTTGCAACGAATTTGAACCATCCCCCAGCAACCCTTTATCGACATTGAATGGCAAGGAGCGGTCGCTCAATGTTTAAAAAATCTGGGACGATTCATATATCGCTCTGAGTTAACCAAGCTCTAGGCGAGAATGGCCCCCGAGCGAAAATGGCGTTAGGATTCCGCATCATAGGGCTTAAAACAGCCTGCTTTCAGATCAGGGTCGCATCGTGGAAAAGCTAAAACGCCTCCAAAGTGGAATACAAGGGCTCGACGCTCTGCTCAAGGGAGGGCTGGTCGCAGGCGCTTCATACATAATTCAAGGGCGCCCAGGGTCTGGAAAAACGATCCTCGCCAACCAGCTTGGGTTCCATCATGCGAAGAATGGAGGTCGCGTGCTGGTCGCCACGTTGCTGGCCGAATCACATGATCGTCTTTTCCAGTTTCTTTCTACTATGACCTTTTTCGATTCCTCCAAAGTCGGCGCCGAAATCCAATTTGTAAGCGCGTTTGACACTCTGGAAAACGACGGGCTGGATGAGGTAGTAAAGCTGCTTCGGCGTGAGATTAGCCGCCAAAAAGCCACCGTAATGGTAGTAGACGGCTTGCTCAATGCACGCTCTAAAGCAGATTCGCCCATAGACACCAAGAAGTTCATTTCAGAGTTGCAAGGACATGCTGCGTTTGCGGGTTGCACCGTGCTATTTCTTACCAGCTCCCGACTCGATGACGGAAGCCCTGAGCACACTATGGTTGATGGTGTAATTGAGATGGGTGAGGAGTTATTTGGCACTCGCTCTGCACGCCGAATTCAACTGCGCAAAACTCGTGGTAGTGGAGCGATGACCGGTCTGCATGAGTGCGAAATTACCGACAGCGGATTGGTGGTTTACCCACGCCTCGAAAGTCTCTACAGCCACCCGTCTGCCCAAGACAGCGCAGACATGACGCGTATTGGCAGTGGCATAGGATCAATGGACGCCATATTGGGCGGAGGCCTTTACAGCTCCAGCGTGTCTCTAGTGATGGGCCCTTCTGGGATTGGAAAAACAACTCTGGGCCTGAAATTCCTGGCCGAGTCGACGGTGGATGCTCCAGGACTGCATTTCGGCTTCTACGAGAGCCCACAACGTTTGCGACTCAAAGGTCAGTCACTTGGTATCGACATCAAAGGTATGGAAGACAGCGGCGCGCTTAGCATTGCCTGGCAGCCTACTACTGAAGGCCTTCTGGATGGGTTGGGAGCACGACTGTTAAATATCGTTGAAGAAAAGGGCATCAAGCGCCTGTTCATCGATAGCCTTAGTGGTATGACACGAGTGTCGACAAACCCCGCCCGGATTACTGATTTCTTCAGTGCGCTGATGAACGAGCTGCGCGCCAGGGGCGTTACGGTATTTGCATCTTGGGAGATGCGTGATCTTTTTGGGTCCGAGGTCAGCGCACCCAACTCTGACTTGTCCAGCATCGTCGACAACCTGATGCTGATGCGTTTCTCTGAGAATCACTCTGAACTAAGCAGGACGCTTTCCATTCTTAAAGTACGCGATAGCTCTTACGACCCTTCGAGGTTTGAGGTCGTCATCCGTGATCAAGGCGTTTTCCTGAGAAAGGCTTCAAGACATGAACCATCAGTTCCCACTGAGTCATCGCCCGGTTCAATTTCTTAAGCTTTTGAATGGGTTGAAATAACATGACTACCATCCTGGTCGTCGACGACGAGTATTTGATCGCTGACATCCTCTGCTTCGCGCTGGAGGATGAGGGGTTCATGGTAGTTACGGCCAGCAATGGTCGAAAAGGGCTCGAGGTGCTGGAGAGGGAGCGTCCAGCCTTGATCATTACTGACTTTATGATGCCGAGCATGGATGGGCTAGAATTTGCCACAGCTGTGCGAGCGCTTCCTTCCGCGAAAAGTTTGCCAATCATTTTGATGAGCGGTGCCCAGGCACATATCGGAATGCAGAGATCGGACTTGTTTGATTCTGTATTGGTAAAACCATTCAACATCGATTTGATCATTGCCGAGGTTAGAAAACTCTTGGGCCCAGAGTGCAGATGATGAGTCGCTTAAGCTATTACAGACAGCTATGATCGCTATTTGCCCAGTGCTGCCTTTTGTTAAGGGCTGCCGGCCAACAGCGATATTCGGTGTTACCTACCAAGCTAAATTTGCGCTACGTGAGGACATTCACTCGCAACGATTTCATTTTGCCCAGGTCCGCGCGAATGTCCTCATCAGTTGATTGACTCATCCATCTATGGAGATCGATCTAAGGTATGCGTCCGGGCAAGTCGTCTTGCACGGCGACGCCACCTGTGGCATCAGTCCTAAAATCCTACTTGCCCGCTGCGTCGACAACAGCGTCAGCACATCCTACAGGTAGGCATATGGATGTGCCTGATACGAGGATTGTCTTATCTCTGACCTTATGCGAGATAACCCAGCAACAATTGCCGCACATTTTCCACTAGCGCAGACTCCCCCTTACGCGGAGGAAGTAGCAGGAACCTGGCTTGTGCCAACGCAGGCAGGCCAGCTCTGTAGGGCTCGACGCCAAGCGGTATGGCACTCGCGTTTAGGCACGCAATGCCAAGCCCTGCCCTTAATGCCGATTGCAGCCCCGCCACCCCCGAGGTCGAGTAAACGATCTCATATCCGACATGGTCGCGTTCCAACACTTGGCAACTGTACTCCGACAATCCGCACCCGCTGATCGCGAGCAGTGGCAGCGGCTGCCCAGGCTCTGGAGCCCATCCAGAAGCGGCTACCCAGTGGAGTGGTTCCCGCCTCACATCAAAGGTGCTGGATGCGAACACGCGCTCGCTGAAACGCATGGCTAAGCCAATGTCCAGGTAGTCACTTGCCTGGTCAATTTCCAGACTCTTTTTCATCACCACATGAAGTCGAAGTCGTGGATGCCACTCACGCAGTTTTTTCAGTAGTCCGGCGATGTCGTCGGGGCGGAAGTAATCGGTTATCGCCAAGCGTATCTCACCTTCGAATTGTTCGCCTCGAACATCGGACAGCGCCAGCTCGCCCAGGGTGAGGATCTGCTTGGCGTGGCGCATGAGTCGTTCACCCGCAGGGGTGGGGCGGACGCCTTGCTTGCTTCGAATGAGCAACGCGACCCCGACGGCATCTTCCAGCTTCCGCAGTTGTTCACTGATGGCGGAGGTCGAGCGAAAGAGGGCCGGAGCGGCTGCAGAGATACTGCCTGCGTTACAGACAGCCAAGTAGACGCGGAGCTGGGTAAGATCGAAGTGGTACATGCAAGTTCCGGATAAACAGGAAGATGAGCACTGATTTTCCCGCTTTTTAGGACGATGTTCAAAGGCTAAGTTACCGGTACATCACTTACAAGGATTACTGAAATGCCGGGTATCACTCTGACCTTATCTGGGGCGCCTGATGCTGCCTTAGCGTCCCAACTCAGCCAGAAGCTGACTGAACTCACTGCACGCGTTCTGGACAAGCAGCCATCGCAAACGATGGTGATCGTTGGGTTCGTTGACCCTAGTTTGTGGTTTATCGACAGTAAATCGCTTGAGATCTTGGGGCGTAATAGCTTTCGCCTGGAGATCACGATTACCGACGAGACGACCACAGTGGCGCAGAAACTGCGCTATCAGCGTGAGTCGTATGATTTGCTCTCAGAAAGCATTGGGAATGTACACCCTCATTCGAACGTCCACATCATAGACGTGCGTGCTACGGCGTATGGCTATGGCGGAGTGCCGCAAGCGGAGAAACTATGGGGATTAAAAAAGATCTAGCGATGCCGGATTTCCAAGGAACCGGCGCTCGGCGGTAGACAAGCCGGACTTGTAGTCAAGCTTTTCGCTTGCATCTTCGCCAAGACGGTTGAGGGCGTACCCGCAACGCCAGTGGCTGTTGTCTGTTTCGTGCTGAATCAATATGCAAGGAAACTGCGGTGGCAGCGGTGCGCGCTTGGGTTGCTGACGTACTATCGAAGCTCTATAGGCCAATCACTTTAATAGGACTAAAAGAAATTCTACCAGTGCCATTGCCAACTGGCCGCGGCACTCCTCACGAATCAAATCAGCGGGAAGCAGGCCCGGAAACAGGTGCCTTCGTCTGCCGTAGAGGTCACGGTGATAGACCCCTGATGCCCTTTGACGATCTCGGAGGCGATGTACAAACCTAACCCCAAGCCACCACCTAATCCACTTTCCTCAAATCGAGTATATGGCTGAAAGATTAGGGGTAATCGGGCCGGTTCGATTGGTTCGCCTTCATTGGTGACTGAGATGATCAAGTGCTCGCGGTCGACATAGGCACGCACCTGGATGGGAAAGGCTATGTCGCCGTGAGTGATGGCGTTGCCCAATAAGTTGGAAAGCAATTGACCCACCCTTACAGGGTCACACTTAATGCCAGTGGGAACATCTATGGACTGTTCGATCTGGGCGTCTGGTTTGGAGTTTCGTACTTCATTGATGACTCGATGTATCTCGGCCTGAAGGTTATCGACTTTGGATCGGCTGACGGGTATGCCGCCGCCAAGTCTGCCCCTCGCAAAATCGAGTACGTTTTCAATCAACACGCCCATGCGCTGCGTGCTGCTATGGATTGCGTGAACCAACTTGCGGGTTGACCGTTCAGTGAGCTTTGTCTCCAGCAACTCTGCGCTCATGCGGATAGCGCTCAAAGGAGTGCGCAGGTCGTGTCCCAGCACCGCAATAAATTGATCTCTGAGACGACCGGTTTCGCGCACGTCTTCCAACTCTGTCCGAGTAGCATCAAGAGAGTTTTGGATGTCAAGATTGGCGGCTATTAGCTGAGCGAACAACGTCAGATTCTGTAGTATCTCTGGCCTCTCGATTTCGCTAGGCTCTGGGTCGATCGCGCACAGAGTGCCAAAAAACTCACCGTTTGCGCGAATGATCGGTACCGAAATATAGCTACGTAGACCATATTTAAGAGGGGTATGGTGTGTCGCGTAAACCTGATGATTACTGGCATCGCCAAAGACTACCGGCTGTCGGTGTTGCCGGATTTCGTGGCAGATGGTGGACTCCAATTCCAGTTCATCACCCGGCTGCAAGCCAAAGCTGAGGGAATCATCTACAGCGCAGGTAACCCAATGCTTTTCCGTAACCCGCACGACAGCCGCGAAACGTAGACCGGTGAGGTGCTTGACCAAGCGCAAGATCATTGGAACGGCTTGGATCTGGGTGACGGCTCGAATGTCGGGAGCAAAATTCACGGTAGGCATGTATCTGGAATCCGATCAGCCGGAAAAACGAGACTATACAAAATTCCTGTATGACTCGTATCCCATGAGGCGCGAATACTTTCATCCTCCGTCTGAATTAGGAACTCGCCTGTCAACGGCGCCAGCATCAGTTCGCTTGCAATGCTCAATCGGCCAACTATTCGCTCAGCGAGCAAAGTGTGATTGCCGGAAGCCACGCTGCAGCGCCTCAAGTTCGGCTTTGATACCGGCGATATCTGAAAAAAGTCTGGAGAATGAGTACCTGCATCAGGATTCGAGTCTCAACCAAAGAGGATTGCCCCATAGCTTGAATAGCTGTCTTTAGGGCAATCCCCCACAGTAGACCTTTGTGGTTATTTAAACCTTGAACTGATCCATGAGTTTCATCTGCTGGCCGGCCAATGCATTGAGCTGGCTACTTATAGCCGCGGACTCGGTAGCCTGCCCGGTGAGGGTTTCGGTTACAGTACGGATCGCCGAGACGTTGCGATTGACCTCTTCGGCTACTGCGCTCTGCTCTTCCGCAGCGCTGGCAATCTGCAGGTTCATGTCGCTGATCACTGTCACGGCGTCGCTGATCTTGCCCAGTGCTTTCACCGCTTCATGGATCTGCCCGGCATTGCTTTGGGCCTGTTGCTGGCTCGAGTGCATGGTCGCCACAACGCCACGGGTGCCGCTCTGGATACGCTCAATCACTACACGAATTTCTTCCACCGAGTCCTGGGTGCCTTTGGCCAGGTTACGGACCTCATCGGCTACCACCGCAAAGCCGCGACCGCTTTCCCCCCCGCACGTGCCGCTTCGATCGCCGCGTTCAGCGCCAACAAGTTGGTCTGTTCGGCAATGCTGCGGATCACCTCAAGTACTGATCCGATTTGTTCGCTATTAAGGGCCAATTCCTCGACTTCACCAACTGCCTTGCTGACTTCCTGGGCAAGCGAGGTGATATCGCGGGTGCTTTGTTCGATGATCGACATCCCCTCGCGTGCCGACTGATCCGCGCCGCGTGCCGCGCTGGCAGCATTGGAAGCGCTGTTTGCGACGTCGTGTGCGGTGGCGCTCATTTCATTGGACGCGGTGGCCACCTGGTCTATCTCGCGAAATTGCACCTGCATGCCTTCGCTGGTCTGGCGCGCAATGGCCGAAGACTGGTCAGCCGTACCGCGAGCTGCTTACGATCCCGTGCCAGCAGACTTACAATGCCAACGCATAAAAGCGTGTATCGACCACCATCAAAGGAAAACTGGCGGGCAGATCCTGCTGTTTTATCAGCTCGAAGCCGTGCTTTTCATAGAAACGATGAGCAGCTAGAAACCTCTCCGTGGTACCTAAATAAATCCGTTTTATGCCCCGCGCTTTCGCGGCTTCAATTAAGAGTTCAAGCATCTGTTTAGCCACACCAAAGTCCCGCCCTCGCCAAGGCGCTGCAACGAACATCTTCCGTAAAGCGACTTCGCCATTGCCAATGTCCCTCAGACCAATTGTTCCGATCACTTCACCCTGTCTACGGGCTAACCAAAAGTCACCTGTACCGGTCTGGTAAAACGACTGGATTTGCATTAAGTCTGGCTGATCCTCAGCTGAAATTTCAATTCCGAACTCCTCACGTTGGATATGTACGATCAAAGCCATTACGTCTTGCTCATCGCCTGGCGCGTATCGATTAACTTTGATGTCATGCATAGTCATTGCTCTTTAGTGTTCGATCAAACCCTAACAATGCCCGCTCCATTACGTTTTGGCGACAAGCGCATTAAGCATTTGCTTCTGAGCCTTGGATAAGCCTAAAGGCAATACCTTCCGAACATTGGCACTAAGGGCTTGGATCAGAAAGGCGTATTTCCCGGACGGTTACGAATCACGTTGACATTGATGCCGTAATGGATGGCTACGCTGGAAATCGTCGCTCCGGATTGCAGGCATTCCTGGACGACCTGGCTCTAAATGGTTTGGGATAAGGGCTTCGTTGTCGCGTGGAAAATCTGGCGATAAGGGCGATCGCGTCCGCTTAAAATACACGGACACTATCGCCACTAATGCTGGAATTCGGTAGGTGATTTGGCCGGACGGTTACCGGTAATCGGCGTCCGCTACCCGCCCAGAGCGTATAAAAAAAGCTTAAACCTTGAAACGGCTTACGACAGCGATCAGCTTATTATTCGAGGCCGCAAGCGCAGCCGTGCTCTTCTCGCTCTGCATCCCCCCAGCGACCAACTCGTCGACAATATGCTGGACCGCAACCATATTGCTATTGATCTCCTCCGTCACTGCGCTTTGCTCCTCTGCTGCTGTTGCGATCTGGGTGCTGAGGTCATTTATACGCACGACCGAATCAGTCATCTCGTCCAGACCTTCATTGACCTTGGAAGTCTTATCTACCGTAGCCTGACAACGGTCCTTGGTGTGCTCCATAGCCACGACGGCGGCGTCAACGCCGCGCTGCAGTCGGGTTAGCATTTCGTTGATTTCAGAAGTGCTGGCTTGCGTTCTTCCTGCAAGCGCTCTGACCTCATCGGCGACAACGGCAAAGCCTCGGCCCTGTTCTCCGGCGCGCGCTGCTTCGATGGCTGCGTTGAGTGCAAGCAAATTGGTTTGTCCCGCAATCTCGCCTATCACAGCGAGCACGGCATTGATTCGCTGGGCGTCCTGCTCCATCGCACGCACCTTACTGGTCGCATCCTCCACCTCCGAAATCAGCTCTCGAACACTACTTGATGCATCTTCCACCACTATTTTGGAATGCCGCGCCTTTTCGCTGGCAACCTGAGTCATGCTCGCAGTCTGAGCCGCGTTACGGGCCACGTCATTGGCGGTTGAGCTCATCTCTGTAATCGCAGTTACCGCCTGATCTGTTTCGGTCGCATGGCGATTAAGGATGCCATTCGTACCTTGCGATTGTCCTCGTAGCTGTTCTATACCCTGAGCGATGACCGAGGAAGAATCGGATACCTCAGTAATCATTTTTTGCAGATAGATGATGAACCTGTTGATAGACTGACCTACTGCACCAACCTCGTCCTCTTGGCGAATTGCAATGCGCTGGGTCAAATCCGCATCACCGGCCGACAAGTTATCGATATTGGCTTTGAGCACTGCTAGACGCTTCATCAGTTGCCTTAGCGCAAACACGATGACTAGCAACATTACTATAACCATTGGGATCTGCAGCTTCGCCAACATCTTGAGCACGTTGCTGCTCTGCGCGGTCAACAGCTCTGTAGACTGCGCCACTGCCAGTTGCCAAGGAGTGCCTTCAACAGGGATAAGGAACATGGTGTATTCCTTCCCATTACTGCCAATAAAGGTAGTGCGCAGGGAGCCGGGGGTTTTGAGCATACTTAGCACCGCCGCCGTGAACGGATAGCTGCCCGCCAAATCGCTTAGATTCTTGAGTACGTTGTTACCTGGAATTTCAGGCTGGTTGCTCAGTATCTTGCCGTCGTTTTCAACAATCATCAGCTCGGCATGTAGATCACGTTCTTTCTGCGCTACCAGTTCGTTGAAAAAACCTAATGTAATGTCCACAGTGGCTACGCCGTATGGAGCGCCATCTTTGCTAATCGCCATTGCGCAGTTGGTGCGTGGCTCAGGGCTCGCATCATCACGATAGGCAGCGGCCCAGTTGCACTGGCCTGCCGGCGCTTTTAGCCCGCCGAGATACCAGGGCTGGTCAAAATAGTTTTGTGATTCGGGCGTATTCCAGTGGGTGTTGAGTATAAGTTTGCCGCTCGCGTCTCGGTGAAAAAAGGTACTTTGCTTGGCTAGCCCTACAGTACGTTTGTTAGGAAGGGGCCAGATTCCACCCCCAAAAACCTTAAGCTCACCATATTGGTTGATCATACTGGGTAACAAGCGGTCAATGCTGTCACTGTCGAGTTCAGGAACCACCTCCGTAATCACGCGCTGCTGGGATTGCACCCGGGCTAATTCTCCTTTGATGACCGCACTAATCTCCGCCGCTTCAGTGACAAGTTTACTCTCGTCTGTGCTGGTCAGACCAGGGGTGATAAAGAGTGCAATCCCGGATGCAGTCAATATTGCTACCAGTAAAACGAACCCGATAAAAGTTGCTGCATAGCGTGCTTGAATGGTTTGTAACATGATTAGGAACATCCTCGATCAGAGAGAGTTATATAAAGGCGTATGTATCGGCAGGAGGTTGGGCAAATGGGAAATTTATTCACTCAGACCGTCAAATACCTAAGGCTCGGACAGTTCGAATCTGCCTTAATATGCTGCAGAGTGATTTTGTTCGGCAAATAATCATTGGATTGTCTAACTGAGGGTTTTTTTTGAAGAAAAATATAGCCTCACTACTACCAAGAAGATAGTTTCGTTTCGAGGGAGCACGAAATTCCTGCGCTTTTATTTAATTCCTGCGCTTTTATTTAATTTTTGCGCTTTTTACGCTCTGTAGGTCACCGAAATGTTAGCGTCCGGTTAAGTCATCTACCCGATCCCTGCGATGACTTGATGTGTACGGCAACGTCTTTCAGCAGGCTTTTGAGTAGGTATTCACCCACCCCTAGCCCGCAAAAACTATATTCTCTAGCTCTTAAATCACTGTCGATTTCTCGGTGGAGACGTCGGTGTAGTCAGCTTACGATAGCGCGATCTGCATCTGTCTTCTCTCACCGGGGTACCATTGAATGACGCCACTAAGTGCGGTTTTCCGCGACCTTCACCAAGATAATTTGTTGGTACTCGCCAACGTGAGCGATGCTTGCAGCGCACGTATTGTCGAGAGCTTAGGGAGTAAGGCAGTCGCGACCAGCAGCGCCGCCGTTGCTTGGGCGCATGGATACCAAGATGGCAATCAACTTCCCCTGAAACTGCTGACTACTACTGTTGAGTCAATGGTTCGAGTGCTTACAGTCCCCCTCACGGTCGATGTCGAAGGGGGCTATTCCGACGACCTTGAGTCGGTTGCTAAAGTTGTTGACTGCGTAGTTAGGGCCGGAGCCGTTGGAATTAACATTGAGGACGGAACAGGCAGCACCGATCTGATTTTGCGAAAAATCGAAGTCGCAAAGAAGGTAGCCAACAAGCATGGAATCGACCTGTTCGTGAATGTACGAACTGACGTTTATCTGAGATGTTTGGTAGAACCAGAGCGACAATTGGCAGAGACCCTCTTTCGTGCATCGCTGTTAGAGCAAGCAGGTGCAGACGGCATTTTTGCGGCTGGAATGGTTGAGGAAAACGACATTGCTACAATGTGCGAGGCAACGCGGCTACCCATCAACTTGCTTGCCTTAAAAGGCCAACCCGGCATTGATGAATTAACGAGTCTAGGCGTCAAACGGCTAAGCGCCGGTTCCAGCATTGCTGAATTCCTATACGCGGCCAACAAGGCGATAGCCAAGAGCTTCTTGCGAACGGGGAAGCTTTTCGAGTATCCATTGGACGCATATACCTACAGCAACCTGAATAGCCTTATGGCAGCAAAAAAACACCTAAGCGAAAAGTAATCTTTGCCCTATTAATCTGTAATTCGCATGAAAATCGCCGCTCTTTTTCGCATCCCGAAAGCGATCTTCACATCCATTCGACGACGAGGCTACGCTCTAATGAGATCTTACAATCACGCTCTTCCGCCCAGAAGCGAGATGGTGAATGCGATGCTATGCAGCGACACCGCCTATGAGGGCGTTTTTTTCACGGCTGTCAAAACTACAGGTATTTTTTGCCGCCCTACATGTGGTGCACGTAAGCCAAAACCCGAAAATGTAGAGTTCTTTTCGCATGCCAACGAAGCGATGGCAGCAGGTTATCGGCCTTGCTTACGATGCAAACCATTGGATCTCGCGGCTTCTGCGCCAGACTGGGTCAAGGGGCTACTGGCCTCTGTATCTGCATCACCTGACGCTCGCTGGAGTGATGCTGAACTAACTACGCGTGGTATCGATCCGTTACGCTTACGCAGGTGGTTCAAACAAAATTTTGGCATGACTTTTCATGCATGGATGCGTTCTAGAAGGCTCGGTGTCGCCCTAGGCCGGATTTCTTTGGGCGAAACGCTGGATAACGCAGCATTTGACTTAGGATACGAGTCATTGAGTGGCTTTAGAGATGCTTTCAAAAAAACATTTCAAATGCCCCCCGGTAAGGCAACTGGAACGTCGCTCCTGCTTTATCGCCATCTGACTACACCGTTGGGCCCAATGATTGCCATGGCAGAGGAACGAGGTTTGGTACTCCTCGAATTTCTTGACCGACCGGCCCTAACCGCTGAATTAAACGAACTGCGTGGACGTTATGGGTATTCAATTGCGCCTGGCGAGCATCTCTACATCAAGCAGATCGAAGCTCAATTAAAACTTTATTTTAATGGAAAACTAAAAAGGTTTTCAGTACCGCTCCATATGCCAGGCAGCTCTTTTGACAGGCTTGTGTGGGCAGAGCTTCTAAAAATCGATTATGGAACCATTTCAACCTACGGTGCCATCGCTAGGGGCATAGGCAAGCCAGGTGCAAGCCAAGCAGTGGGCAATGCAAATGGACACAATCGCTTATCTATTGTCGTGCCCTGTCACCGTGTCATAGCGACAAATGGTGCACTCGCCGGATATGGCGGAGGACAACCCAGGAAAGAATTTTTACTGCGTTTGGAGAAGACTGCTTTGCAAATGACTCAACAGAGCGAATTCCAGTTGAATTAGTTGCTGAGCAGAATATACGCAGACACAACGACTCCTCAGAGCGTCTTTTGTAAAGGTCCGTCGGCACTCATTTGCCAACTGAACCAATGATATGCGTCCGCGCATCACGCCTTGGGTAATTAAACCGGCTGCCAGTTATGCGGCAACAACTGATCAATCTCGCTCGCTCGCCCGCTGCGTCGGCAGGCGCGTGAGAACATCTGTTAAATAGGTGTACGAGTCATGACCATTGACCCGCGCAGACTGGATCAAGCTCACGATCGCCGCCGCCGCCAGCTTGCCGCTGCGTAGGGACCCCGCAAACAAGCAGTTCGACCGCCCAAGCGCCCACGGCCGGATCAAGTTCTCGATCTGGCTATTGTCGACGACCACAGCACTATCTTCCAGGTAGCGCGTCAGCGCTACCCAGCGTTTGAGGCTGTAATGCAGAGCTTTGGCCGTGGCCGAACCTTCGGGCACAAGTTCACGCTGAGCCAACATCCACTCATGCAGCTTTTCAGCAATGGGCGCGGATGTTTCCTGGTGTAATCGCCAGCGATCTTCCTCGCTCATTTCCTTGGCGTTTCGCTCGACTTCATACAGGCCGCCAATCGAGTGAAGTACCTGCTCTGCCAACAGGCTTTTTAGCCTGGTCGTCACCGAGTGCCGGCGTCTTGTCATCGTTGAATCGACTCATGTGGCACATTCGTCTGGAGTAAAGATCTGTGATTTAACGGTCGACTTTTTCAGAGTGCTGCTGCTTTTTCTGAGCTAGCCAATCAATAGCGGATAACAACAACACCCCATCACTTGGTCCCTCAAGCTTTATAGAGCGGCCTGTCGTGTTGTCTCTAATTATGACAGTAGGGGTCGCCGTAACCCCGGCTTTGATGGCCTCCTCGGCCTGCTGCACGACGTGCTGGGAGATCACCTTGTCGGTGGCTGCACAGGACAATAGGGTCTGGTTAGTAACACCAACAACGTTCAGATCCCCTTTGAAACCCTGACCGTTACTACTGGTGCGGTCTAAGATTTGGTCAATGGCTTGCCAAAATGCAGGCGCGCCACCAAGTACGCCCGCACATTCAGCTAGCTTGGCTTCGTGTACTGCTGCCGAACCGTGTACATCCAGGGGCAGGTGATGCCACTGCAGGTTTACATTCTTCTGTTGCTGTATCCAGGTTTTCAACGCAGGTGTGTACGTCTTGCAGTAGGGACACTCCAGGTCCGCGAACTCAGTCACAGTCCAGCGTGCTTCGGAAGGGCCAAACAACCACGGGCCTGTGTTGTGCTGGGCTGGTATCTCACTTCGAGTGAGGGCTAAGCAGGCCATCGATGTGCCTGCCAAAACGCACCCCAGCATCACCCAGTATTTGCGAAGGCCTGTCATGCCCGAGCCTCGGCTGGCTTCGATGAAAGCAGCGCTTGATTACGGAGGGCCTCAAGAAGAGCGCTCTCAGCATTTTCAGGTTGTGGATGCTGTCGCAGCCAGTTGGCTAACACCGCGTGAAGTTGGGACTCGATGTCACGACGATCCACCGCGCGAACCAAAACCTGTTGCAGTTGCTCTATCAGAACGGGGGCACATACCTCAAGGGTTTGAAGGGCATCTTCACCCGGTTGTTCAAGCAACTGGGTCAGACTTTCTATCAGGTTCTGGGTCAGGGAATTCAATGCTCTCATGCTTGGCGCTCCAAGGCCGTGACTTACTCGGGGAAAGTAATGATGTGAGGTTCGATACCGCGATAGCGGTCAAGCGTTGCAGCAACTTCAATGGCGGCATCGAGCTCGCTGCCGCCTTTGGCTTGCATGATGTCGAAGCGTTGCTTTTTCTCTTCCGGCTCGGTCATGGCGAGGGCCAGGTACAAACTCGGTGGTACCGCCCGGAACAACATTTCCATGCTTTTGGACAACACGACGCCCTCGGTGAATTTGCCGCTTTCTTTACGCGCTGACAGCATCATCGACTTCTGTGCAGGAGTCAGTTCACGAAACCGCGCGATCTTCTCCACCTCATCAGGCGGCATGTTTAAGCACATCCACCATTCGATCATGTTGAGTAGGGCTGAGGCTTCTGGCGGCACGTCGTCAACGTTCTGGGTGGCCATCCAGAACCAGGCGCCGAGCTTTCGCCACATTTTGGTGATCTTGACGGAGTATGGGGATAAGAGTGGGACCTTCAGCTGGATGTGGCCTTCGTCGGTGAAGCAGATCAGCGGACGGCCTTTAAACTGATCACGCTCGGCAATGTTGTTAACCGTGTTGAGCAGGGAAATATAAGCGATGGCCATCTGTGCGCTATAGCCTTCTCGCGCATAGGTGGCCAGGTCGACAATGGTAATGTCCGCTTCTGGCCATGGGGTTCCAGGACGGTTGAACATGTCGCCTTCGGTGCCCATACAGAACATGGACAAGGCTTCCGCCATTTCCAAGAATCGTGTGCTTCGAGCGTCTGGGATACCCGGCTCGAGGCCCATTTCTCGCAACGCCTCACGGATATCTTCCGGCAAAACGATACGTTGCTCCGTCACGCATTTTTTCGCTGCATTCAGTATGCATTGACGGATGGCGCTACGGTCGGCACGAGTTAGGCGGGCATCCTCTTTTTCTTCACCACCGGTGATCATCAGCCTGGCCGCAATTTCCATCTCGCCCAGGATGTCGCGTTGTTCATCCTCGGTCTGGCTAGTCAGATGTTCGTCCGACGCCTCAAGATCATCAGCTTTGATAATCTTCACGTTTTGGCTGGGTTCGATGAGTTTCACGGCATCAGCGAATGGCGCGAGGCTGACACCCGATCCAGGGGCAAGTCGAACCCGGTTTACCGTCAACCCCAACTTTTTGGCGAAATCACCGAGTAAGCCGAAGCTGTTGCCAGCCTCCACAATGAACAAACGTGGCCGATAGATGGCAATGATTTGGCTAAGGATGTTTGTCGCGCTGGCCGATTTACCTGAACCCGTAGGCCCGAAAATGAACAAATGCGCGTTCATCTGCCGGTCCAGCTTGTTCAGCGGGTCGAAGGTTATCGGCGCTCCCCCACGGTTAAACAGGGTAATACCCGGGTGTCCGGTTCCGGTCGACCTACCCCAGACGGGAGCCAGGTTCGCAATGTGTTGGGCGAACATCAGTTGTGCGTACCACTCCAGTGCTTTGCGCGCATTGGGGTCGAAGTTGCCGGGTAGCCATCTAAGGTAGGAGTTCAGCGGTGCCACTTCATCCCGAGGCTCCACCGGCTCCATGCCCGCACCCAGCAATGCGCTGCTGAGTTGCAAGCTGCGTTCATGCAACTGGGCATCATCTTTACCCCGCAGGTAAAACGCTACGCTACCTCGGTACAGCTTGTGCTTGCGCCCGAGCAACTGACGGGCGGTGGCGACGTCTTCGCGTGTCAGGATCGAGGCCTGAGTGTCTCCAACCGCCTTGCGTGAAAGTTGTTCCAGATGCCCTTCGAGAATGTCCTGCGGGGTGATCACGAGAGTGATACAGAGAATGGTGTCCTCTGGCATTTTGTCGAACAGCGCGTTGAGGGCATCACCGCCCTTTCGGGTTTCACCGGTTAAGTGCCCGGTCTCGGGAGCATCCCGCAAGCGGTCAAGCATCACCACCTGATGGGGAAGGCCGTCGAAATACCATAGACCTTTCTCTATATCTGACAGTGGTTCGCGATAAAACAGGTTTTGCGAGAAGTCAGTGCCGCTGGCGAGCGGTAGCTCGCCCTCTGCAACAGCAGGTGCTTGCTTGCACACCAATTCGTAGAAGCGGCGAATATCCGCATCGGCAGGGCCAAGATGATCGGGACGTGGATTGAACCAATGAATCAGCCAATGGCGAATGGCGTGGCCATCCATTCGATGGGTTTTAATGCCGGCGTTCGCCAAGCCGCCCACCAAGCGATCACAGATGATTTTCAGGTAAGGACCTGGCGCCTGGCCTCGCACATCCGCTTGCGCGCCTTGGGTACGACGGTAGACAACAACACGGACGCGGCGCTGCTGGCCCCTCCAGGGCAGTTGGCTGACCTTGGTGTCTTCAAACAGCCCGCCTGGTTTGGAGATGGATTCCAGGTGTTGCTTCATCAGCTTCAAATAAAGCTCGGTGAATGCACTGCCTTGTGCGCGTGGTTGAACGTAGTCATGCAATTGCTGAAGGTAAACGTCCCAGCTGGTTTCGTCCTGGGCATAGAGCTGAACCACCCAGGGTGAGGTTTCAAGCTCGTCGAAGGAGTCCTGGAGGGCGTTTTCCAGGGCGTCGCGGGCCTTGCGTAACCATTCGGGATCCCGACCTTCGGTACCAATCGGTGTCAGCTCAAAAAAAGCAGCGCGTGACACGCCGTCTTCCAATAGCATGGCTTTTTCTGCAGGCAGGTAATCTACCCAGGGCAGTAGGTCTACGAAAGAGGGGTTGACGTCGTATAGACGGTCAGCATCAGCGGTTGTGGCTGGCTTTTTCTTTGGGTTACGCCAATCGCTCGGCGAGGGAATACCCATGGCAGCAAGGCGTTCGTAGTAACGCTCTGTCGCAGCCTCAAACGTCTCGATTGCTGGTCCCTGCACATCGTCAGATAACGGCGAACCTGGTGTTACGCCAGATTCCACGTGCTCTGTCGCCCGTCGCGTTTTGAATCGTTCAAAAAAACCCATCAATATGCCTCCGTGCGTTCGCCAGGCATGGCGTATTGCACCCGCTGATACAGCGGAAACACCGTGGTGTAGCCTGGGATCGGTGCCGGGTCTGAACCCGCTAAATGAGGAAAGACGTACATCACCAGGTCGGGATTGGGTAGGCGTTTAAATTGGCTGTAGATCTCGTTTTGTGCGGTACGTGTGAACATGGTGTTGTCTGTTTCCCTCGTCTCCAGAGGCCGACGAAGATCTTGGCGTGCATCGAGCAATTGGCGGCTGCTCGAGCTGTTTGAGCCGCTGGAACCTTGATCCCAAACGTCCATCATTGTGCGATCCCCATGGGGGAGTAATTCGTCTTTGTTGGTGGAGCAGGCCGAGGCGAGTAGGGCGATGGCCAGGTATGCACCTAGTTTTAAGCCATGATTAGTCAAGCGCAGTCGAGACATGACGGGCTCCTGAGCGATAGTTGACCTTGCGGCCATTGAGTTCGTAATCGATGGTCAGTTGCAGGTCCAGGTGCACAGCTATCTTTGCCCCGGGTTGTACATACACCGCTGCGAAGGCTTGCCCGTAGAGTTTGTTGACCCAACTGGAGACGTCATTGACGCCCTGGCCAATGATTTTGCCCATGGCTTCACTGCCCGAGCCGCCGACAGAACCGATGGTCCCGGACTGAGGGTTTATAAAAGAGCCGCTGTTTCCATCTGACTTGATGAGGGAGGCAGCACCTGCGCCGGCGGCGGTAATCAGTACCTGCGAGCCAATGTATTGCGAGGCGTTGCTTTTGCGATCGCCACTGATACAAGGAATGCCATAGGCATCGCTTATCCAGCCCAGGCCACCCTGAATGGTGGTTTGGTTGCCATTGTTCTGGTTGTTACTATTTTGACTGCTATTCATTTCTTCTTGAGGTTGTGGCAGCGTGCGCACAGTGCCGTCATTGAAGACGAACGTCAGGCTTTTTATCTGACCGCGTACGCAAGACAGGGTCCAATCGCCGGAAGCCGTTCCGCTGGCCACCGCGCCGGCGACGTCGGGCAAGTCGATGCCGTTGGCCGTGAGATTGTCCGGCCCAATCAATATCTTGAACGGGTAGGGGTCGTTGACAGTGCCGTCAATGGGCACCCGGCCGATCAGCGCGGACATGGCCACCGAACCCATCAATGTCGAGTTCTGCGGCAAGGTATAGACCTTACGCAACTGTTTGCGGGCCTCCTGTGGCGAGATTTCATTCGCAACACTTTGAGCGCCCGTGCGCAGTGCATTTTGTCCTCGGTCCACGGACTCGCCAAAAGAGGTCGGGAAGTTAAAGCCGCTTGCCGTTTGATTTGACCCAGCAGCGATGGGCTTGCCGTTGACATCGACCGGCGTTGCGTCCTGCGGCTCTATCCAAACAACGTCCGCGCCAGGTCCGCCTTTGAAGCCTTGACCGTCACCTGGCTGAACACCGAAGCCGATCGGCAAATCAGATCCAGACTCATTGCCACTTCCCGATTTGCTGCTCAGGGTATTGTACTGCTGCTGCAGTGTGTCCAAGAGGGTTTGGCTCTGTTGTTGCGCCTCCTGCTTCATCGTTTGCTGAACGTTCTGCAGTTTGTTATCGACGTTGAGGTCGATGTTCTGCAGGCGTTTTTGCAGCTCGATGTTCTGTTGCTTTAGCTCGTCATTGTTCTTCAAAGCATTGGAGACTTGGTCCTTGAGTTGTCTGCTTTCCACGACAATGGTGCGTAATGTGTCGCTGGGTGTATCTCCGTCAACCCCAAGCTTTTTAGCCTCCTTCGTACTAAGTACAACCGTTTCCGGTGCATGAACCTGTTGATCGGCACTTTCGCGATTGAATAATTTAACCACTACGTATAGCGCCAGGATCGCGAACGGTATGACCAGGTATTTAACAAGTGGATTACTCTTCACGACGACCACCCTTCGGATCGATCTGGCTGATGGCGGCCGGCAATAACGATTCGGCTAGACCATGGCCACGGGTCACCAGGTAGACCGTCGAGGTGTCGCTGGAATCACCTTTGGCGCCAAGGTAGGGATGCTGAAAAGTCGCGGTGACAAAGTCACCCATCAGGTCACGCGGATCCAATGTGAGGTCTTGGGCGCTTGTGTTACGTAGCTTCACCGCCGTGACCCAATACTCGTCTAACCGCCACGACCCCAACGCAGAGGCTTCGACCGGCAATGTCGGCAGTAGGGTGGCGAGGTCCAAACCGTGCTTCAGATTGATCTGAGCAATCCCCTCCACGGGCTCAACGGTGCGTAGTGGCGCGTAAAGCATCTGTGCGGCATAGCGCGTCATGACCACCGGAAGTGGGGTCTCACGACGCGGTTTCGGCGCGTCCTCATCCTCCTCGGCTTGAGCGCTGGCTTGGGCCGTGGAAGAAGTTGCATGGTTGCTTGTAGGTTTGGCGTTGACTTGGCCGTAACGCGGGGCGGGAATGTCCCCGGCTACAATTTTAGCCGGCTCGGATGCGACCTGATTCGGTTTCCCTACCGTTGCGATGATATCCACGAGCATGATCTCACCGGAGTTCATGTTCTGCAGCTGTAAGCGAGTCGGTTCAATCGGCTCTTTCGCCAACAGGTAGAGGGCACCACCGGTGCTCTGCACGCGCAGTTTGTCGACGAGGTTACGAGGCACACCCACCCGTACGTTTTGGTCCACAAAGACAATACGCTCCTGACCCACGATCAAGGGCAGTGCTATAGGGATACGATCCCAGCGCAGGATTTCGACGGCGTTGGCCAACCCGCAGAAGTTAAGGGCTAAGAGCCCGATGATCAGTAGGCGGCGTGTCATCATTTGCCTCCTGCTCTGGTCGTTTCTTCGGAGACTTCGATGCGTTGTGGATTACTGCTATAACAGTCCCAGGCCAGGCCGAAGGGGTTTTTTTCGGGATCGACGTCGAATCGGATAATTCTTAACGGATAGCGAGCTAAAGCCCGCTTTACGCGCTCCCCGCCGTAGTGCTCGTCAGCGGTGATATCCAGGTTGACGGTCCAGTCATTGATGCTGTGCTGTTCAATATGTTGCTCAGACTTATCGTCGAGGCCTCTGCCTGGAATTTCAAATACACCCCGCTCACGTTTGCGCAGTTCCCCGCTATTGCGGCGTAGCTCGAAATCTTTCTGTAAATAGGCTTTGCAACTGGGAGTTAGGTAGCTTTCCAAGCGGGTAATGTTGTCCTCGTAGTCGGTTTCACCGTCAACGGGCCAACGGTTCATCTGCTGAAAAATGTACAGCCCAAAGGCGTATACCGTCTCCGGTGGAATATCCCACCACTTGCGGGTGCTACCTGAACGCAGATCTGGAGGCACATGAACAGTCAGGTCACGCGGTGCGCTCTGCCAGCCATAAGCCATGTACAGACCCAGGGCAACAAGCAGGCCAATGACCATGCGCAGGCTGTTGATGTGGGCCAACTGGGCGTCTACTTTTTTACGGTAAGTCATTGAACCTCCGTTCGATGGCAGGTCCACGCACCTGAACGTGTGATCAGCAGGGCTTTGTTCCAGGTCGGAAAAAACCGTGCGATGTTCAATTGCATTTGGCGGTATAGCCATGTATCAGGCCTGCCGCGTTTCCACCGACGCAAGAAACGACTGGCAAGAAACAGCCCAAGGACTGCAAAGAGCATGGCTGCGCCGATGATAAGTGCCCAAATCTGGGTCAATATCGCGGCCGGAATTCCGATCAACAGCCCTGCGCCGGTACTTAACGCCAAGGTGGCCCACATTTCATCAGCGGTAAGGCCGCCCATGATGACTGGCTGATTGTTCAATCGCACTGGAAGGAAAATCAGGGTCCCATCGTCTGAGAGTTCTGTCATGGCCACGGCTCTTTAAAGAATATTTGTAGCCTTGGTGACCAGAAAAATAGCGACACCGAGGATGGCGACACCGACTGCGGCCGTCGCCCCCAGATCTCCCCATTTCTTCTTGCCAAGTTGAATTTCGTGGTAGGTGCCGAAGGCATGCCAAGCAACACCACTGAAAATGACGGCGCAGATAATGAGGCCAAGCAAAGAAAAACCGTCAAAGGCGTAGTTCTGCATGGTTTGCATCAGGTTAGAGCCTTCCCCCCGGGTAGGAGGCTGAGATTGCGGAAGAGCCGCCATGGCCAGTTGGGGGAGAGCAAGCAACCCGATCAGCATGCGGCCCGGTTTTAATAATGAAGTCATGGTGTATCTCCCATAGGGTCAACTAAGAACAAATGTGGTGAGGATCATGCAAAGCAGCAGGATGCGGACGACCGAGGTCGAGGCAATCGTTCGATCAAGGTTGCCAGTGGCCCATCCTCGGTAGCAGCTCCAGATAGCCCAGGCGCCCCACATAAAGATGATGGCTACAGCGACGCCGACGAAAAACAGGTAGCTCGTCGAGGCAGGGAACCCTCCCGCCGCTTGAAACGCAGCAGCCTGAGCGCCGCTCATGCTCATGGCTTGCGTCCTTCTGTCGTGTATTGGCCTGACAGCTCAACAGGATCACGAGGCTGGGCTCGGGATGGGGTTAGATAGCCCTCCAACCCATGACGAATTCGGGCGATATCACCTGCTAGGCGCTGGTAATCGAAGAAGTAACGCTTGCCAGGTTCGTCGGCCACTTGAGCGCTACGACGTGCGGTGTCCTCCAAGGCATTTAACTGGCGGATCATCACGTCCAAGTTGGCCTGTTCAGAGGCTGAAGCAGCGGCCGCATGAGAGACAGGCAGACTGCATCCGATAATTACGATGAGACCTGGCAAGGCAATTCGGCGAGTGAGTGCAGTGAGACGCGGGTACTGGATCACGGCTGGGCTCTAGTCATTCCTGATGCCGTCAGCTTGCCGTGATCAAGCTATGGTCGCCGCAAGAAAACCATATTCAGGACTGTAAGGATTTCTTCTGGCGGTACTGACACCATCAATCACAGCGGATAGGGCGTTTGAAGAACAGCAGATACCCGATGGGCAAGGCGAATCCGTAAGCCCAGCCTTGGGCGTTTTGATTGCCAACCTTGACTTCTCCTTTGACCACGGGCTGCACGCTGACCAGCTCCCAGCCTTTGCTGCCTAATTGAGCAAGGCGGCTTTGACGTTCAGAATCTTCCAGAAAACCCTGGGTGTCGGGTTCAGTGGTGGGCTCTTCGGACTTGAACATGAAGAGCTTTTTGGTTCTGACAACGTACTGAAAGGGAGAGAACTCAGTGTGGTATTCAAATTTCTGACGGCCCATAGTGACAACCCACTGTAGAGAGGTACCAGGATTTCAATAATGAGTGCGTGCCAGCAATCTAAAATAGTTTGTTGCTAAGCGCGTGATTTCTGAGGTTTGGCTGGAGAGATCCGATTGCAGCCCGTAACGAACGGCAGAAATCGGCCAAAAGCAGACGTTCATGAGCGACGACTTCCGACCCTTTACGGCCGTTGAAGTAGGCAATCACCTGGATTACATTCGCTTAAAAATCTGGGTTAAATTATTTAAACCCTGTCATTTATGCATGCGCTATCGACTCGATAGAAATTCTATTGTGTTGTCTCGCTCAGCTTTTGATTATTATAAAAACCCAGCCTCCACCTTAAAAAACATTATTTACCAGGACCATAAAATAAAAATTATAGTTATGGTTTTTTCTTCAGATACAGTAATTGCACCAACCCTGCTTGGACAACCAATTAATAATTTTCGAGAACTTTATGGACGCATTACGTAGAACCAGGCTTTCCTCACGACTAATTTCTGCATTTTTAGTGTGCGCAATGATCACCTTAGGAGTGGGATTCTTAGGCTATTCAGGTATCACTAAGCAAAAAGAAGCAATAGAAGGCATTGTGAGTAATAATTTAATTTCTGTTTATAATACAGCTAATGCCCGAGCAAGTGTTTTTTCGTATTCCAGGTCTTTACACGCTGCTCTACTCTATAAGTACGCAAAAGAAGATCTTAAATTCGACGCTGCTGTTCAATCCATGTCTGAAAACGAGAAAGAGGCTGACCGACTTTTCAAGGAGTACCGACAGACTTCTCTCGCTGATGACGAGCGTGCGGCAGGTGATCAGTTCGAAAAGAACTGGCCAGCCTATTTGCAGAATGCACGCACAGTAATCGAATTAGCTAAAGCAGGTGATATTGATGGCGCTACTAAGTTTTTCCAGGAGAAAGTCTCGCCGGCATTCAAGGGAGTCAGTGATAATCTTCAAGTTATTATTGCTTCCAACTATCGCCAAAGCGGTGAGGTAGCAGATGCAGCAAAGGCAGAGACAACAAGTGCTTACTGGATATTGGGTATAGGAGTAATAATTGCCTTCCTAGCAGCCATCGCTTTGGGACTGATTATCACACGTTCGATCACTCGACCTCTATCCATCGCGTTACGAAGCGCTGAAGAAGTGGCTGATGGTGACCTTTCTAAACAAATTGTAATCAGTGGACGAGATGAAGTCAGTGTACTGCTGAGCGCACTCGATAAAATGCAGAATAACCTACGAACTACGGTAAGCGAAATTGGCAGCGCTGCTGACCAATTGGCCTCTGCATCTGAAGAACTAAACGCGGTTACTGAAGAAAGCTCACGCGGCTTGACGCGGCAGAATGATGAGATTCAGCAAGCTGCGACGGCGGTGAACGAAATGACTGCGGCGGTGGATGAAGTAGCCAGAAATGCGGCGGGGGCCTCTGAAGCCTCAGAGCAAACTAGCCGCAATGCGGTAGAAGGTCGTGATCAGGTACGCAGAGCTGTTAATTCAGTTGGATTGATGGCGGATGAGATTTCAAATTCAACTGCCAAGGTTGAGGTGCTTGCCACCCGCATCAACGAGATCACTAAAGTTCTTGATGTGATCAGAGCCATTGCCGAGCAGACTAACCTCTTGGCCTTGAACGCAGCCATCGAAGCGGCCAGGGCGGGGGAGCAAGGGCGTGGGTTCGCTGTTGTAGCGGATGAGGTGCGCGCGCTTGCCCATCGGACCCAAGCATCGACGGCGGACATCGAGTCGATGATGCAACAGGTGCGTTCTGGAGCTGATGAAGCCGTTTTCGCGATGAATAAAAGTAAAGAGCTGGCAGCCGATACGCGGGCGCAGTCCGTTGAGGCTGGCCAGGCTCTTGACCGAATAACTGAGGGTGTTTCTACCATCAGTGAAAGGAACCTTGTAATCGCAAGTGCCGCTGAAGAACAGGCGCAGGTTGCACGTGAGGTTGATCGTAACTTGGTCAACATTCAGGATCTTTCCACACAAACTGCAGCCGGAGCACATCAAACCAATGCCTCTAGCTACGAACTGTCGCGTTTGGCTACATCGTTTGGCGTGTTAATCAGTCGCTTTAAAGTTTGAGTAATGAGCGGTCCTTTCTGTTCCGTACATACTCGTATCGGATAAGCCCCACTAACCGGTAAATTGCTGCCTGTCGTAAAGGGCCGGTAGCGGTCGCTTGCATGCGTCCGCTTATGGCCCAGAGTGTGTAAGACACGTTTGGCCAAAATTGAAGTGTACGCGTCTACGTTAAATCTAAAATTTATCGGCACGTCAGTAGATGTGAATTTGGCGTAGAAGCGCGATTTACAGTCCGGTTTTGAGTACCTGTCGCGCTCAAAAGCGTTTTTACACAGCCTCGGCCGGCTGCTGCCGTTCAACAGAGGCAGCTTTTGGCCGGTTAGCGACCGTTGCTCTGATTAGTCATCCTTGTCCTTCACCACGTGGAGGACTTGTCGTGAACATCATCGCTACCTGCAGCCGTCAGCCCTGGAACAAAGGAAAACTGGTCGGGCAGAAAACCCCACTCCGACTGAGCGATATCTGGGCCATCCGAGTAAGGCTTCAAATTGCGGAAAGAACCCGAGATCTGGCTCTCTTCGATCTGGCCATCGACAGCAAGCTTCGAGCCTGCGACTTAACCAAGCTCCGCGTGCGCGATGTCGCTCATGGCGAGCACGTATCATCACGAGCCATGGTGATGCAGCAGAAAACGCAGCGGCCTGTGCAGTTTGAGATCACTGAGCAAACACGGTCTGCTCTCGCGGCCTGGATACACCGGGCCCAGCTACACAGCGAGGACTGCCTTTTTCCTAGCCGGCTGCATACTTCAGACCATCTATCTACTCGTCAATACGCTCGTATCGTCAAAGGCTGGGTTAAAGCCGTAGGCCTTGATCCTGCGATGTATGGCACACACACAATGAGACGTACGAAAGCATCACTGATCTATCGCAGGACGAAGAACCTGCGGGCGGTTCAGTTGCTGCTCGGACATACAAAACTGGAGAGCACTGTGCGATACCTGGGGATTGAGGTCGATGACGCCCTGGAAATGGCGGAACAGACTGAGGTTTGACCATGTATAGCGACGGTCGAAGTCAGACCGTCGCGAACCGGCCAAAAACAGACGCTCACGAGCGTCCCTTTTCGACCCAAACCTAGCCCATATGCTTCTCAGCCCTACAGAGAAACGCGCTTACCCATGTACGTCAGACCTTCTGGCGAGCCGACAACTTTAAGTGCATTTTTGTAGCCATAGAACTGGCCTGGCTGCTTTCCATCAGGAATCCCGTCAAGACCATTAACTACTGCCGTGTTGCCACCGAACGACAAAAATCGGGGGGCATAAGGCGATGCCCCGTCTGATACATAAAGTATCGGAGTTGGATTTTCGCGAGGTTGACACCAAGAATAATATGAGTGAACAACGCCAGCTAGTACCTCACTGGCTGGGTCGTTTCTTGAGAAGAGGACAACGTACGGGCGCCAACTGCTCTCATGTTCACAAGAAACACCAAGTGAGAAGTTACGCTCTGCTAGCTCGCCAATCAGATGTAGCAAAACTTTGGCTGTATCCTCATCCAGCTTTTCGGGGAAGGAAGCCATTTTAGCATTGTCGTCTATCCATAAAGGCCACCCGCAACCATAGACCAGTTGATATGCCGCCTCTTTTACCGAGTAGAACGGAATGGCATCAAAGTTCTTTGATTGGGTTACCTGTCTGCGCGACTTGGCATTTTCAAAAGCGCTCGTTTCTAGAGATATTGCCCAGTCAGTCCGTTGCAGCTTTGACTGAATCTCGAGGTCAAAAGCATTCAGAATTGCCAAAACCCAGCATCTGGACCCTGTGCATAGCGATACAGGAAGATTTTTTTCTCGCAAATCCAGTGAGCGGAACCCTTCAAAGATTTCGTCGAACCCTAGCGCCTTAACCCCGTCGTAAACCAGGGTTTCCTGAACTGATTCTGCCTGTGTTTCTACCAGGATTAGGCCCGGCAACTTTCGTGTACTCATTTCCTCAAACAGTAATGTCAGGGCTGGAACAATAGAGTGTCGTTGATTGCCAGTGAACACCACAGGGCCGTTCTCTGAGTACTCAAGGCCAAGCTGGTACAGGGCACTCAATGCTGCTTGATGGTTATCGCTTCGCCCAAGAATCGTCCAGAACGGTGCGTTCTTATCCAGTCCCAACCGTCGAGAGATATTTTCAACATCGGTAAGTGAGCGGAATCCGCGAGATACCGCTACGGCGTGCTGGCAGACCTTGAGTGGATACTCGGTACCAAAAACCAGCTGGGAGTTTTTTTGGAGACGCTTGGCATCACGCTTCAATGCCGAGACGTTACGAACAACGGACGCAGTAAGACTGCGAATTAGAGAAAACGCCATTTTTTAGCCTTTGATGCCTACTTGGGCACCTTACGGTCAGAAAAATCGGCCCGCATAGAAATGGGACTTTCATACAGGGGCCATTAGTACAAAAGTGCGTCCCTCTCAGGTTTCAATGCGCCGCACCAGCGCAGTTGTGACGGTAGCTCAAAACTTTCTCAATTTGCAAGGTAAAGCCATGCGTGAGAGTCACCTTCGGATTTTGACGGCTTTTGGTGAACGCTCTTGGCCGGCTGCCACCTGTCGTGAGCAGCAGAGACTGGCCGAACTCTGCCGGTGCTGATCGGCAGCTAAGGGTCGATAGCTGCCGGTGACGACTGGCAGTCATCGGCCAAAAGCATCCGGTCAGTCTGGTCCTAGCTGAGGAAGCTGACGCTTGGATCTGTCTATACAGCCATGGGCAGTTCATTATTTTGAGGGGGCCGAGCTTAAGTTTTGTGCAGCGGTGTGCCCAAAAGGTACTTTCAGCGGTTGGTATACCAATAGTTTATAAAACCAAAGTCTTCAACAAAATCGGTCAGAAGTGGGTATTCACTCTCGTGAAAGCGCTCTGGGGTGTTTACAGTTCGTCTGTCTAATAATTACCAAAGTTATTTTTTTGCTGTGAAAACTGACTTGGCGATATGCCATGCCAGCGCTTGAATGCCTGGGAGAAACTTGACAGGTCGCTGAAACCTAAGCGTTCAGCGATCTCAGTCAGGTTGTGACCGTCCTTCAGCAGATTGATGGCGTTGCGACTGCGGACGTCGGCGAGCAGTTTTCGGAATGTTGTCCCTTCCTCTTTTAATCTGCGTTTGAGTGTGCGCGGGCTCACATGTAGTAGTTCGGAAATGCTGGATAGATCGGGCATGCCATTATCCGGGGTGTTCAGGTAGTGCTGCACCAATGCCGTCATCCCGGCGTGTGCGATGCGACGTTGCATCAGTTGCGTGCACATCTGTTCGCACATCGAAACAGTCACCGCGTTGGCTTGAGGTAAAGGGAGACTGAGAAAAGAGCGATTAAAGGCCAAGCTGTTGCTATTAGCCGCGTACGAAGGGGCACACCCCAGCACTTTCACATTGTCAGGGATAGGCGGCGGCTGCTTGCTCAGGCAGAAGCGTGATAACGAGAAGTCATTGCCGCCCAGTTCCTTTAGCAACAGCGCAGCCGCTGACATGTCGCGGGTCAATAGAAATTCGCGTAGGTCCGGTGCTAATCCTAGAACGGCAAAGGTCAGCACTCCTTCATCGCCTTGTTCCTCATAGGCGACCACCGTGAACGCGTAGGTCAACGGCAAAAAGCGCAGCGCCAGGGCCAGCGCATCGCCGACGGTTGCACTGCTAATCAGACCGTAACCGAATAGGCCGTAGGTCGAGAAGTGATAGCGCGTGCCGACTTCGAAACCTAGCCCCGCAGCATGGCCTGATAAACGCAACAGGTTTTCGGCAACGCGCAGCTCCTGGTCGGCAGTTAACTCCAAATTCGGATCGGTCAATTGAGCCAACGTCAGTCCCGAGCCGAGCAAAATCTTTTCAGCCCGAAAACCTTTTTCATCGCCGAACTCAACCATCAGCAAGGTACTGGTCGGACCCCGAAGAAAATTCCTAAAGCTCATACCGAGGTGCCTTCGATGAAAACATTGGCCCAAATAATAAAGTAGTTGTCCCGTTGCAGCATTCGGATCTTTAACAAGGCGCGTCACCATTGAGTCGCACGGTTCGCCGTTCCAACAACAATAAAAGGTCACCGCAGCGCCTGGTCAAGCCAGGTCGCGCGTTTGCGAAGCCGCAAACGCCGCTCTGCCTTGCCCAAGGAATAACAACCATGAAAAAGACTTTCGATTTCATTGTCGTCGGCGGAGGTTCCGCTGGTTGCGTGGCGGCCGGACGGTTGTCCGAAGATCCGGACACCAGCGTCTGCTTGCTGGAAGCGGGAGGGGAGGGACGGTCCAGTCTGGTCCGTATTCCTGCTGCGACAGTGGCCATGGTACCGACCAAGGTGAACAACTGGGCCTTCGACACTGTTGCGCAGGCCGCGCTGCTAGGACGTACGGGGTATCAGCCGCGAGGCAAGACGTTGGGCGGCTCTTCGTCGATCAACGCCATGATTTACGTGCGTGGGCATCAGTGGGATTACGACCATTGGGCTTCTCTGGGCAATCCTGGCTGGGGGTACAAGGACGTCTTACCGTATTTCCTGCGCAGTGAGCATAACGAGCGCCTTGATGATGCCTGGCACGGCAGAGACGGGCCGCTATGGGTCAGCGATTTGCGCTCCGACAACCCCTTTCAGCAACGTTTTCTGGAGGCTGCCCGCGAGACCGGGTTGCCGCTCAACGACGACTTTAATGGGGCAGAGCAGGAGGGGGTCGGTGCCTATCAAGTCACGCAAAAACATGGCGAGCGCTACAGTGCGGCACGCGCTTATCTGCTGCCCCACATTGGCGTGCGCGATAACCTGAGCGTTGAAACCCGCGCCCAAGTGCAACGCATTCTGTTCGAAGGTACTCGTGCTGTGGGTGTGGAGGTGTTGCAACACGGACAGGTTTACGTCCTTCGAGCTCGGCGTGAAGTGATCCTTGCCGCAGGTGCGTTCCAGACCCCGCAGTTATTGATGCTCTCCGGCGTGGGGCCGAAGGTGGAGTTGCAGCGCCATGGCATCCCGTTGTTGCACGAACTGCCGGGGGTCGGGCAAAACCTGCAGGATCATCCGGATTTTGTCTTCGTCTACAAGACAAACAGCCTCGACGCCATGGGCGTTTCCCTGGGCGGCTGCCTGAAAATATTGAAGGAGATCTGGAGATTTCGCCAAGAGCGTCGCGGCATGCTCACCTCTAACTTCGCTGAAGGGGGAGCGTTTCTCAAAACCTGCGACACATTAGACAAACCGGATATCCAATTGCATTTTGTCGTTGCCCCGGTCGAAGACCATGCGCGTACCTTGCGCATGGGGCACGGGTTATCGTGCCACGTCTGTCTATTACGCCCGCGTAGTCGCGGCAGCGTTACGTTGGCGAGTAACGATCCACAAGCGGCACCGCTGATCGATCCGGCGTTTCTGAAAGATCCGCAGGATCTCGAAGACATGGTCGCGGCATTCAAACTCACCCGTCGTCTGATGCAGGCTCCTTCACTGGCCAAGTGGATCACACGGACCCTGTACACCGAAGGGGTCGAAACCGATGAGCAGATTCGCACTCTGCTGCGTGAGCGCACCGATAGCGTCTATCACCCCGTGGGCACGTGCCGAATGGGCGATGATCCATTGGCCGTGGTCGACGCTCAACTGCGCGTACACGGCTTGCAAGCTCTGCGCATCGTCGACGCATCAATTATGCCGACCCTGATTGGCGGCAACACCAATGCGCCTACGATCATGATCGCCGAGAAGGCCGTGGACTTGATTCGTGGTCTCCCGCAGACGCATTCGTCCGCCCGTTTCGAAAACTCCGTCGCTGCTAAAGAGGTGCCTCATGTCACAGCCTGAAGCGCAAGTCGATAATCAAGCGGACAAGCCCCTGAGCGCCATTATCATCGGTACGGGGTTTGCCGGCATAGGTATGGCCGTGGCCCTTCAAAAGGCAGGGGTGAAGGACTTTCTGATCCTGGAGAAGAAACTCGATGTTGGCGGCGTCTGGAGGGACAACAGTTACCCCGGTGCCGCGTGTGATGTGCCTTCGCATTTGTACTCGTTCTCGTTCGAACCGAACCCGGAATGGAGCCGGGTGTTCGCACCCCAGGCCGAAATTCATGCCTATCTGCGTCGTTGCACAGAGAAGTACGGGTTGCATCCCTCCATTCGTTTTGGCGCTGAAGTGTTGTCCGCTGAATTCGATGAAGCCAACTCGCTCTGGCGTGTGATTCTAAAAGACGGCCAGGTGCTGAGTGCTTCCCTGTTGATCAGTGGTACCGGCCAGCTCAGCCGTCCGGCATTCCCCGCGCTGTCGGGTATGGAGCGCTTCAAGGGCCATGTGTTCCATTCAGCGACCTGGGACCATGATTATCCGTTGGCCGGTAAGCGGGTGGCGGTGGTCGGTACCGGTGCGTCGGCGATTCAGTTCGTACCGGCGATTGCCGCAACTGTCGGGCACCTGAAAGTCTTCCAGCGTTCGCCGGCGCACCTGATGCCACGGCCGGACCGCGCCTACTCCGAAAGGGAAAAGTCGCTTTTTCTCAGAATGCCGGGGTTTATGCGCGCCTACCGCGCTCTAATCTATCTGCGCTACGAATCACGCGCGCTGGCCTTCACCCGTTTCAAAGGCCTGATGAAGTGGGCGGTGGGGGTCCCGTTTCGTCGATTACTGGCCGAGCAAGTGCGCGATCCGTCGTTGCGACAGAAGTTGACGCCGGATTATCCGTACGGCTGCAAACGTATTCTACTGTCCAGCGAGTACTTCAAGACCATGAGCCGGTCCAATGTGGAGCTGGTGACGCAGGGAATTGCGCGGGTCAACGAGAGCGGTATTGAGACCGTTGACGGTGAGCGACATGAGGTGGACGCGATCATCTACGGCACCGGTTTTGCGGCAACCAAGTTCCTGGCGCCGATGCGTATCGTCGGACGTGGGGGGGTGGACCTGAACTATGCCTGGCGCAATGGTACGCGTGCCTATCTTGGGTTGACTGTGCCCGAGTTTCCGAACTTCTTCATGTTGTACGGACCGAACACCAATTTGGGGCACAACTCAATCGTTTATATGCTGGAGAGTCAGATTTCTCATGTCATGCGTTGCTGGCGTATGCTCAAGGACACGGGTGCCAATACTGTCGAAGTTGATTCGAGCGTGTATCAACGCTTCCACAGGCGTACTCAGCAGCGCCTGGCCGCTACGGTATGGAGCGGCTGCAAAAGCTGGTACGTCGATGCCTCCGGTAATAACAGCACTAACTGGCCGGGTTTCACACTCAGCTATCGCGGGTTAACTCGTTTTTCAGGCTTGCACACCTATCGTTTCAGCCGTCCGTTCGACGGTGGTTCGACCATAGCAGCCCCCACGGGGCTAAAGGAAAAGCTGAGTGCTGGGTTCTTAAGGCTGTTTTTGCGCACCACATTCCGTTCACTGATCGGTCCGGGCTTGAGCGCTGCGGCGCAGCGTAAAGTGGTGCGCGTGTTGTCGGCATTGATGCCGGGTACGCAAGGTGTGTTTCAGTATCGTCAATTGGTCAATAACGTACCGGTGCAAGTAGTTGCTCCTAAGCAAGGCGAAAACGGTGGGGTGATCCTGTATTTGCACGGTGGGGCGTTTTGTGTGGGGTCGCCGCATACTCACTGGAGCATTACAAGCCGTCTTGCCAGGAGCTCGGGTATGTCGGTGTGGGTGGTTGATTATCGATTGGCACCGGAGAATCCGTGTCCTGCGGGGCTCGATGATGCGTTGCTCTGCTACGAGGCGCTGAGGGCTCAGGGCTATACACCCTCACGGATTTTCCTGGCGGGTGATTCAGCCGGAGCTTCGTTGGCGCTGTGCCTGGCGCTAAAACTACGCGACATATACGTTCGCTTTGCCGGCGCGCTGTTATTGATGTCGCCGATGGTCGACCCACGTCTTAGCGGCACCTCTATGTCCTCGCGCAAAAAGCAAGATCCGATGATCAGTCGAGGCTGGCTGGAGCAGGGGTTGAGGTGGTATGCCGGTGAGCTGATGGAGCAGCCGCTGCAGGTCAGCCTGAAAGGGCTACCGCCGATGATGGTTCAGGTCGGCGACGATGAGTTGCTGCTGTCCGACTCCACTCGCTTAGCCGAGCACGCCATCTGTAGCGGAGTCGATTGTCGTGTGGAGATCTACATGACGCGGTGGCACGTCTTTCAATTGCAAGCGTTCTACCTGCGTTCAGCGGCAAATGCGCTACAGGCCATAGGCAGTTTTGCGCAGGGGCAACTGCCCCGCTCAGGAGAGCAGCAATGAAACCCTACGTGCTCAACGGCCGCGTGGTGGCTATCACGGGCGGTGCCGGCGGCCTTGGGTTGGCTCTGGCCAAGGCGCTTCGCGCCAAAGGCGCCCGGATCGCGCTGCTTGACCTCGATGGCGCGGTTGTAGATGAGAAGGCTCGTGAGCTGGGCGGAACCGATGTCGCAGCTGGCTGGCAAGCAGATGTCTGTTCTCTGGATAGCGTCGAAACAGCCATGGCTTCGGTCGTTCAGCATTTTGGCGGAATCGATGTGGTGATTGCCGGCGCAGGCATCTACGTCGTCGACTCCATGGCCACTATGGAACCTCGTCTATTCGAGCGCCACACCGACATCAACCTCAATGGTGTCTTCCGTACGTTCCGTGCGGTGCTGCCTTACGTGAAGGAGCGTAAGGGCTATCTCATGGCGATCTCATCAATGGCTGCATTCATCCATGGCCCGCTCAGCGGTCACTATGCGGCTAGCAAGGCGGGGGTCTGGGCGCTGTGCGACAGTGTCCGACTTGAGGTACGTCATCTTGGGGTCGGCGTAGGATGCGTGCACCCGACATTTTTCAGGACCCCAATGATGGATGCTGTACAAGCTGATCCAGTCGGGAACAAGGTCTGGGGCGGAAACGAGAGGGGGCTATGGAAAATGATTGGACTCGATGATGTCATCGTCAGCATCGTCAAGGGTATCGAGCGTCGTTGTGACACTGTGATTATTCCCAAGCGCAATACTTTAGTTGCATGGTTGCCAGGCATATTTCGCCGTGTGGTCGAAGCAGTCGGCTTCAAGGATGCGGATATTGTCGAGACCATCCGACTCGCCCAGCAAGCACGCGGCGGAAAATAGGAAAGCTTAATTTCCTCTTGACCCCAACCAATATCTTGATACCAATGACTGCTGATGGCCGATTGCTGCCAGTTACGACAGGCAGCAATCGGCCAGAAGCTGCCGTTCACTACTCATGAGTCGGTTGAGCTGGCTTCGAACTCTGGACGACCGATCATTGAGTCGTTTACTCACGAAAAGATTTAAAGACTTACCGCCACGGAGTTACAGTACCGTAAGCGCGCCCTGGTAAAGCACCGGACCTGTCGGCTGTCCTGTCGGCGATCCGCCATCGGGTTCAAGACTGACGGCCAAAGTGCTTGACTCACCCATGAGAGCTTTCTGCGCGCTGGCCAACTTAATCTCCCCATCTCCACCTGGCGGTATCACCCCAAGGGACACGGGTTTGCCACTTAGCGGAATAAGCCACATTTGCAGGCTACGACCCTTTTCAACTTTCGCTAACGCCTGCGGTTTGATTCTCAGGTAGTCCTCTCGCGTTTCAATGCTCATCCAAGACTGTGCGTCAGCGCTATACAACGTGGCACCGTAGCGTACATCGTCACGGCTGTAGATAACGCTTAGCGATACTGCTGCTACGAGTGAACATGCTGCGATCGTCATTCGGAGCCAGTTCCAGAGAGGCCGTTTCATAGGCAGCTGCATTGTTTGCGGATCTATGCGAGCCGTAACTTTGCGCCAAACACGATCCGGTACAGGTTGTTCAGGCAGAGCCTCAGTGAGGCTCATGAGGCATTCCTGCCATTGCGCAAGTTCCGCGCGAAGTTCCGAGTCTTTTAGTAAAAGTTGCTCAAAGCGCCGGCGTGCGGTGTGCGGCATCAACCCGATGGCATAGTCGGCGGCAAGTGCGCGACGCATACTTGGAGTTTGGTAGTTCATGACTCAAGGCACCTGCGCAGATGCTCCATGCCCCGGCGTATCCAAGACTTCACCGACCCTAGCGGTGCTGAAAGGTGTTCGGCCAACTCTGAACAGGAGAGTCCCCCAAAGTAGGCAATGGTGATCGACTGGCGTTGCATCCCTTCTAGCTTATCCAGGCACCGATGTAATGTGCTGGCCTCACGGGAACTGTTCAGTTGCTCATGTGCCGAGGGGCTGTCATCGACCAACATCTGCGCGTCGAGATCATTCAGCGGACGGTCGCGATATTTTCGCAATTGGTCGATGGCCTGGTTTCGCGTTATGCTGATCATCCAGGTCATCGGCGCGGACAGGTGGGATTGGTAGCGTGAAGCATTGTTCCAAATGCGCACAAAACTTTCCTGCAGCACCTCTTCAGCGAGATCCGAACGTCCCATGAGCCGCAAAGCCACTCCGTGCAAGCGCGGACTCACGCTACGATACAGCGTTTCAAATGCGCGTCGATCACCCAGGGAGCACTGGGCTAAAAGGTGTTTGAGTTGGTCGATGTCGGCGATTGGAATAGCCTTTCTCCAAACGATTAAGTCGTGAGGTGCTAAATGTCGATTGCAGCCAGAGGTTAGCCCACAGCGCGCTGTTGTTCCATTCACGGGTGGGCTCCTCGGAAAACTCGCCAATCCTGCGGATGGCGAGCGGCGATGTCAGTCAACTTTTCGGCATCAGCACCTTATCGATGACCTGTATCACACCGTTCGACTGGTACACGTCATAGGTGGTGATGTCGGCGACGTTACCCTTCTCGTCTTTGATGGTGATGTTGTGCGGGCCATTCATCATTGCCCACAGCTTGCCTCCTGAGACAGTGGTAAGTTCGGCCTTACCGCCACCGGCCTTGATCTTTTCGGCAAGGGTGGCCATGTCCAGTTTGCCGCTCACAACGTGGTAAGTGAGGATCTTGCTAAGGGTTGCCTTGTTTTCCGGCTTCAGCAACGTATCGACGGTTCCGGCGGGCAAAGCAGTAAAGGCTGAATTGACCGGTGCGAACACGGTAAAGGGACCTTTGCCCTTGAGAGTGTCGACTAGACCGGCAGCTTTGACAGCGGCGACCAGGGTCGTGTGATCTGCGGAATTTACTGCGTTATCAACGATGTCCTTGCTCGGCAACATGCTTTGCCCGCCTACCATTACGCTGTCGTGGCTCATCGTCGCTGCCTGTGCCGCGTTGAACACTAAGCCGCTACCTGCCGCCAAGGTCAGGAGGCCGACTATCAATGGCGTTTTGATCGAAATGCTTTTCATCGCGATGATCCTTTATGAGGAGATTCGGCCAGGAAGGTCTGTCCGTGTTTGATATACGTGGCGGCGTTCGGAATGGATGCAGTACCTCAGTTTTTTTGTGATCTGGAAATTACGCGATCCAGTGACCACTGCTTCTTAAGCAAGGTGGCCATATTCCAGCTAGAAGGTGTTTTTTGTGCACGGCTGCTTTTGGCCGATTGCTGCCTGTCGCAAATGGCTACAGTCGATCCATTGCGACCATTCGCAGGAACCACCATTACTAGGGGACTTCTCGGAGGGAGGGGACGCATGGTGAGGTGTGGGTTTTGCCTGTACCGGCAAAAGCCAGAATCAGCAGCTTGTCAGCCGTGGAATGGGTGATGGGCTGCTGTTCTTGAGTCCACTGCATGGGCAGCCCCTAAAGGTATTTTTTGAAGCTTGAGACGGTGATGTAAACGGACACACCCAACAGCACGGCGCAGGGCAACAGAATCAAAAGGGGGCTAATGCTGATGGGGATGGCCAGGTAGACCGTCCAGGGCACGATGGTCAGCGGAATGATCGTCCCCCGGGCTTTGTGATACAGGTAACTTGACTCGCGGCCGGAGCCGAATTTTCGTAGATCACGCCGCACCAGGCCATCGACCAAGCCAGTGAACGCCGCCAGGGCGAACAGTGGAATCGTCAACGTCAGAATGACCATCCGCACGCAGAAGGTCAGGACTGTGTATAGCGCGGCTAAGCCATAATCCTGGAATTTGATCATCGCCCGACCGAGTTCGAAGCGAAGGTTCAAGGTTCCCGTTTGTTGTGGTGATGTTGAGCGAGCGTACTGTGTCAATGCATTTATGTTGTCCTGCATGCCGGTTTTCACCATCAGCCAGTCATAGACCGTTTGTGCCAGCCAGGTTGCCGTACGCCCCGGTTCTTTGATGACAACGCTGTGCAGCAGATCCTGAGACAGCCAGCCCAGTTCGTGTTGGAACATCTGCTGAGCGTGTTTCCAGCCGGCATCCGGCCAAAACGTGTACATGCAAAGCCATTCAACGACGATGGCCCCGAGCAAGGAACCGAACATCACCCCCAGGAAATGAAAAGGGGTAGAGAACAGCATACCCAGGAAGTTTTTTTGACCTTCCTGTTGGCGCTGGGCTTTTTCCGCGATATCGGCCATTGCTCTGTACCTTCAAGCCTATGCGGCTTTTCCGTTATTGGCCATCTGGCGGAAGTCGTCTACCAAGTCATCAGGAAGCGACTCACTTAATGCGTCATATCCCGGCGCTTGCCACCAGTCGCTGCTGGTTCCGGATCCTTTACGCATGCCCTCAACCAAAGCCTGAAGATCCTTGGGCATCACTTCATCGGGATCGCTTGCCGGCAACGGCATACGAATCTTCCACAAATTCCCGCCCTCAATCAGGGCAAAGCATTGCCCCTTGGGTAGGGCAACCACATGCGCCGGTTCGATCATCGGTACGCTGACACTTTGGATCTGATCGTGAGTGTTAGAGGTGAAAGCGGTGTTGCCGTTAATAGCGTCATTTGCACTGCTCGCAGGTGTACTGGTAAACACCTGGACCTTGGGCAACTGGTTAGTCAGCAGCTCGGCGGTTGCAGTCTCACGTACACGTAACATGAACAGGTTGTTGAAGTTACCAATGACTTGGCCAGCTTTAGCCCGGTTACCGATTTTTGCCTCAATATCGCTCATGGTTTGGGTGTAGGCCGTGACCTGCAGGCCGGCACCACCGCCTTTGTTGATCATCGGTATGAATTCATCGCCCATCAGTTCGTTGAACTCGTCCGCATGCACGTTAATCGCCACCTTGCCACCGGTGGCCCCAGGTAAGCCATCATCGATGCCGAATTTGTATATGTGGCCCGCTACTGACACCAGGTCGCTAAACATCGAGTTGCCCACGGCCGCAGCAACCTCGGTATCGGACAAGGCATCCAGGCCTACATAGACCACTGCCCGTTTGCGGATGATCTGCATCCAGTCAAAGATTGGGCGTGGATCCTCAAGATCCATGTAGTCGGGAGATAGCAGCTCTGCAATCCGGCCTGTGGTCAGTTTTTCCAGCAATGGCAGAAGGCTGGCCACGATCTTGTCGAAATAGGTTTTGTCATAGCGTACGGCTGATCGCAGACCCTCCATCACTGGGTCGGAGATGCGTTGCTGAGTGAGGTACATGTCCAGGGCCACCACGCGTAGCGGTCGGTCCTTCATGGCGAAACTGAGATTCTTACGATCGATCTTTCCTTCCAGCTCAACGATGGTTTGCCAGGCTTTGGGATCATTTTCAGCAAAGTGCTTCTGCGCATACTCGATGAACAGCGCGTCAATGTTTGTCACATGCTTGAGGATCTGTTCATAGTCCGGCCGACGTCCCAGTGCCACTAGGGCGCGCGCAATGATGTTGACGAAACGCCAGGCGAATTCCCGGAATGCCGCGGAATTGCCTTCCCCGGAAAGTTGGCCGGCAATGCGGGTTGCAACCTCCGAGATCCGACCAAACCGGCCGACGGCGTTGTAGCGCGCGGAGTGATCGGGCCAGCCTAGGTGGAACACGTAGAACTCCTCCAATCGGTTTGCGCGCTTGCATTCGATGTACATGCGCTTCAGGAGGTCTGCATCGCCTTTAGGATCGAAGACAATCACCACTTCGCGGTCCAGGTTCATTTCTACATTGCGCTGGCTTCGATGAACGGGTTGCACACGACGCCCCATCCGAACGCGGCGCCGGGAGCTGCGGCGGGTACGTCTGATGTCTTGGGTGATAAACAACTCTGCCAGGCGGGTTTTTCCAACACGAGTAGTCCCCAATACAAGGGAGTGTCCAACCCGCTCACCCAGTGGCAGGCTGACATCCGCTTCGTTCGGCTCTATACCGTGCAAGCGCGGTAGGCCCCCGACTGGAGGGAGTGGACGCGCCGGGTTGAATGGCACATCCCACAAGGTAGCCTTTGACAGCAATTTGAGTGGAAAGGGCGCGAACTCCAAACGCTCTTCAATTCTGCGAGCAAAGGTATAGATAGAGGTGGGCTCGACATACTCGGCGTATTTTGGGAGGTAAGTCTCCATCAGCCGCTGAGTATGTTTTTGGGTCCAGCGAAAGCCTTTACCGATGAATAGCCGCTCATTGCTGACCGGCATGTCTTTGCTGGTCATGGTGTAGTGGGGCAGGCGCCGAATATTGCGTCGGTAACGCAGCACCACCAATGCCTGCTTGAGGCGGACGAATCCCAGACCCAGAAAGCCTGTACCGGCAACCATGCCGAATAATGGCGTCAGAGCGACCGCCCATGGCGCGAAAATACAAAGCAACGCCGCAGCGACACATACGCAAACTGTGTACAGCTCGACGGCAGGGCGTAGTAACGACTCAATGGTGTAGGAGGTGGCCATGGATCACTTCCTATGAGTGAACGGGGACAGTGGCCCCACTGTTTCGAAATGGAAAACGACTGGCTTGCCTGTCTCAACGATCAGCCCATAGGACTTTGCCAGGCGGTATATGGGGTGGTAGCTGTTGAGGGAGTTGACGTGATCAGCAATGCGCTTTCGCCAGACCTCCAATGGCATCGCTGCCTTGCTCAAGTTACACGGCACGCACGCGGGCATCATGTTGCTGATGGAGTGGTTCTCCGGCAGCCCCAAAATGATGGCGCCGGTGTACTTGCCGTTCACCCTTTCAGGTTCTCGCCATACTGCTTCCTTGTGGTCCGCATGCCACCGGTCACCCAACAGCACACCGCAGTATGCGCAATGGCCCGCGAATTTAGCGTGAAGCTCGCAGCGTTGCTTCTTGGTCAGTTTCATGTGGCCGGGATCCTCCTTTGATGCGTGATGATGAATTGGCCAACTCTTGCCTCGCTTGCTCAACTGCTTCGGGCAGGCGTTCTTTCAGCCGCTGACATAGCTCCACCTCGTCACCAGGTACGCGAGCGATGACGGTGCCGCCATAGAGCTTGGCGACATAGGTGACTTGTTCAAAAAGCAACTGGCCTGCTCGTGGGTCATCCGGTTGCTTGATAACCAAGGTGATGTGCGTAAGAGAGGCCATACTCTGGTCACTGCTGGATCGTTGTGGCAGTGATCAGCAGCGGGTAATGCTGGACTCCCAGGCGCTGTGCCAGATCATTTGATGGTGCCGGGACCAACTGTAGATTTCCTGCCAATCGTTGGATTTCGGCAAACCGCTCGGCGCTGGCCACGTTAACCACAAGGCCAACTGCCTGCAGTTGCTGTAACTGATCGCGACGCAGTGATAACCACTTTCTGGAGCTTTCATCGTCGCCTACAAGAAACAATGGTTGCAGGCCAGGTGCATTGATTACGCGGCCCTGGACCTGCCCGGGTGTCAGTTGGTCAGAGCGCACTGGAAACGAGCCTTGCCCACGCACACCAATATTCTCTGACTGTGCTGACTGCTCGGTAGGTTCTGGAGCCAAGTCCTGGTAGTAGGGCAGAGCGGAAACCCCCCCTCGGTCTTCAACAACAATCAGCGAGGTGGCATGCACTGCCATGGGGGAGGCCAAAGACAGCAAAACAGGCAGATGCAGCAATCTATTCATGGATTATTCGCCATCAGGTTGATACCGGTGACCCGGCTGAGGTGTTTGGCAAAAGCTCGTCGGTATCGGGCAGCGGGTTCGCCTCCGGCAGGGCGGTGGTATCGACCAGCAGCGGTGATCCAGTCGCCTCCTTTGGCTTTTTGCTCAGCCAGGATCTGGGCCGTAACCGAGAGGTTTTTGTACGGATCCAGCCCTTCGCAGGGATAGCTATAACGGTGGCCGTTGGCACCGATGTTGGTTTGTCCAAGCCCGACGTCGACTCTATTTGGCCCTGCGGTCTGAAGGGCGATCATCAACGCTCTGCAAGCATCGCTGCGTGTCGCAAAGCGATATCCGGCGCCGGCGACATTCAACGTCCAGGGCCAGGGGACGATCTGGCCGCGAAGTCGGGTGCCGCTCTCTTGCAGTGCAACGGAGTACAGGACCTCGGACGGAACGCCAGATGGCAGGGCAATCAACTGATAGGCCGGCGGCGGAACCTCGGCACCGTTAGCAAATGCCGCAGTAAGCAGTAGCCCCGCCGTTAAAGCCGCGCGAATTACAAACGCTGCCATTGTCCATTCACCTCGCGTACCACGGCCGGCAGCTCACCGCCGAGTCCAAGGCCAAGCCATCGACCTGCATCGTGATTCAGTGTGATTTGTCGGCTTCGCACGCTGGCGGGTTCGACGCCGGCCAAGATGGCCCAGCGGCGAATTATTTCGTCATCACCTTGACTGCCAACGAAATACAGATCAAAGGACTGTTTCTTGTTTTGTAAGTCTTTGACGCGGTCAATACATGCGTTGCAACTGTCTTGAACAAAAACGGCCAGTCGTCCAGTGCCTTTCACAGCACTTAACGCTCCCGAGCCAGGAGCAGATGCAGGGTTGGACGATAGTTGGATGACTTTTTCATTGGGGTAAAGACGTGCGAAGCCTTGGTCATAGGCTCTCTGGTACGCCAGTTCCTTATCGATACGCTGCCGCTCGGCTCGCACCTGCAGCTCTGCATAGCGTCGGCGCTCCTCCTCCGACTTCGCTTCGATGCCAAGTGCTGTCAGAGGATCCAGGCCTGGCGAATAGATTCCGCGAGGACCCTCCATCAGAGTTTGAAAACGGGACCATTCTTGGGGGGTTAAACCCCATTCGCGGGCGATTTCTGTCTGACTGGCCCCTTGAGAAGAGGTGTGAACTTCACTGTTCTGACTGTTCGAGATCGACGTTGATTGCCCCGAGGCCGCATTACAGCCGTGTGCAAACGCGAAGGTGGCCAAGCCTGCAATGAAACCCAAAATGTTCCTGGGCTTCATTGTTTTCGAGGAAGTGGTAGGGGAGTGCATAAAGGAGGTCCTATTGCGCGACGGTTACGGTTTGAGGTGTTCCGGCCACGTCAAAGCGTGCGGATCTTCCGTCCAGAGCGTTGAGGCGCCAGGCGGTGCCCGCCACAGCGTCACCAGGTCGGATTAGGTAAATTTGATTCAACTGCGTGCTGCCAGGCGGTGCTACGGACAAAAAGCGTTCTCCGCCGCGATACTCGATACCGACAACGGTAAAAGGGGGTGTTTGCGGCGTGACAGTGGTGGTAGCGGGCGGTGTTGGCCGCTTTGTTTGGCGAACAACGGGCTTAGGTTTGGGCTTGAGGGGAGCAGCAGTGGTTTGTTTGATTCGTGACTGACTGAGTTCTTGAAGACGGCTATCGAGTGTTTCGACGCTAGCTTTGAGGACTACCAATTCCCCAGCAGACGCAGCATTTTGAGAGATATCTTTCGCTGCCTCCGTTGCCTGCTTCGCATACGCTTGTGCGGCATCAATTCGATTCGACAAAGCCTGCTGCCCGGCTCGGAAGTCCTCATTGGTCACCAGGTGTTTGCCGGCTACCGTGTCCAGTCGCTCATCGACTTTGCCCAGCCGCGTCAACAACGCATCGAGCGACTCTTTGTCTGCAGTCGCAGCCAAGCTGGTGCTGAGTTTGGTTAGTTGATGATGCTCATAGCCCAGCATGCCCGCCAGAACGACCAGGCAGGCACCGAGTATTGAAATGGTTCGAGATGGGCGTGATAGCTTCATGGGTATCCTCGCGCGAAAACGAGAACACCCTCCCAGATCGTTCGGTTAAACGCAGTAGAAAATACATATTCCAATACACATGGTTTTTTCGTCTGCCAGCCCTCAATGCCTCCTTGGATAGGCGCTAATCTTCGTTAATTATTTTCTGAAGGACTCCTGCGAGCTAACGGAGCAAAGTCAGAAAACTACCAGGCAGACTTAGATTACATTGACTGGTTGCGTAAATTACAATATATGACCTACTTCCACTTTCAGCTTGCCGCTCACAACTCGGATAAGCAAAGTTACTGAAGTTGCAACTTCATGCAGGTCACGGGGGGGGTGACCTGCATGTTTTATATTCTTAAGTCTAACTTCTTAAGCGCTCTATTGCTTCAAGATCAACTATTGTCACTCTAACAATAGACTTGACGCGCGCAGTCGCTTGTTGGAGTCCTGAGGATGCTCAGAAAATCTTAATGAATAATATTTGCAAAAAAGGTAGTAGTTTGAAAAACCGCAAGCTAAAGCGATTTGTTTAGTGGTCAAAAGCAAACTTGAGTCAAAAATCATTTTCCTAGCGTTAAGTAGTCGGACTTCACGTATGTAACTGTTAATTGTAGTTCCTTGGTATTTTTTGAACCCCGCCTGCAAACCTCGTATACTAATATTGGCTTGCGTAGAAAGTTGATGACTGGTTAGCGCTTCTGAATAGTGTGAGTCAATATATTCGATAGTGCTCTTAATGCTATGCGGTTTAGGTATGACAGCACTGTCAGGTGAACGCACTAACTGAGAGTAGTTGTTTTCAATATTGTAAATGGCGAAGCTAATCAGGCTTTCTTTGAGGTGGGAGAGAAATGGACCTTCAGCTAAGCAATAATTTCCTGAGAGCGATAATGCAGTGTCGGCAAGATTAGCTAAAAACCTTCCTACCCAATCAGCAGTAATAGAGTTCTTAAAATGTATTTTTGACTTAGGGGGGTGATCAAGCAAGGTTTTCAGGCACTGAAAAATATCTTCATGCTGAATAAAGATAGTAGTGTAATTAGACATAGGGGAAAACTTCGAAAAAATGAGATCTCTTTGATCAATCACGAAAACAGAGCCTATCCTCGACTCATATTTGTTTTTCGGTGTGCCCCAAGTTAAACGTCCTGCGTCAAGTGTTTGTATTAATAACCCGTCAAACTCAGGCTTTTGTTCGAAACTCCAACCTGTCAAACTTGAAGAGCGACTGACACTAGTATTACCAATTTTGCAAGTTGCTGTAGAATAATCAAATTTGTTCGAAGATTTGATTATGTCAATTTTGCAGCGAAATTTGCTGAAGAATTCACTTGCTGAATCCTCTGTAGATAATCTACATGCAGAGAAAATCGCATCGTTCATTTTCTATAGCTCAAAGCCTTAGTGAGTTCTCAGGTAATAGTCAAGATGGTCGCGTGTCAATTAAATTTTTGTTAAGAAACGAAGAAAATTGTTGCATGTTGTTGAAATCATATCCGCGCGATAAGGCATGGTTTTTGGATCCAATTTTCATAGGTTTTTCAAAGAAAAACTCTTGCATGACGTGATTTCGAGAATGCAAATCAGCCGTGTTTGCACAAGTGCGCACTCGTTCCAGCATTGGATAGGAAGGAGTAAGGGGCGCCTTAAAATGCTTTAGATCGAACAGGTAATTCAAAAAAAGCGCAAAATTAAAAAAAACGCAAAAATATTATTCCTCTGTCGCAATGACATACGCTGAAGTCGTTTAGTCTCACCGCAATGCCAGAGAGCGAAAATTTTAAAGAAAATTGTCTGACGAAATTATTCTCGTACCTAGCCTTATACATGTATTTGATGATTTCAATTATTCAATGTCATCTGTGCAAAAAATTTATTAGTCATACCGGTGATGCTTAGTGAGGCTTTTACTGTGAACGTACAGCGCTGTGAGAATACAGTTCAGCAGTTTATTGATTTGTCGAAGGACTTTTCTGTACATGTGAACTCGGCATTGATCACTGTCCAAAGTTTAGAGCTGGCATATCAAAAAATTGAATTAGCTGTATCGAAAACTCATGATGATGTTGATGTTGATAACGTAGTCAGACGTAGGTTGATGCATAGGATTGCACGTAGAGATATGAGTCGCGTGCTGGAGCAGACGTTGCGAATGGAAAAGCTTCTAGCGGAAAGCATTAAGCTTTTAATCCAGAATGTTGAGGCCGCGTTAAGTCTTACACACTGCATTGAGGATTGTGAGGGTTATAACGCTGCTGAGTACAACCTCGCAAAGAATGAGCTTATTGCAAAGCTTGATGTTTTAAAAGATGTGGAGCGAGGCATGCTTAATTCTGATCGATTCAGGCAATAGGTTTTTATGTGCATATCTATGCATGCTGAACTAAATAGTAGCCTATAAGGCTTTTTTAAAAAAAGAGTGGCAAATATATGTCAGTAATAAAGAACATGAAATTAAAGGCGAAATTACTATCGGCATTTGGCGCATGTGCAATCATTACAATCGTAATGGCTGTTTTGGGTCAGTCTGGCCTTTCCACGCTGAATGCTCAGGTAGACAATATTGTTGGGAATATTGTTGTGTCTGTGGGATTCGTCCAGCAGACTAATATAAATGCTGTCGCCACCAATCGTGATATTTACAAAGCTATTGCTTTAGCATCTACGAGCTCTGGTGCCGATGAACTAGAGTCACTTTTTAAAGCTTATAAAAATAATAAGGCGCAAGCTGAGGAGTCATTTAAAAAATACCGAGCAACCCCAATGCAGCAAGATGAGACTATCGCTGCATCGAATTATGATAGCGACTGGCCCGCTTACACCAAAGCTGTTGAAAGTAGTTTTGCCGCGCTGAAAAAGGGTGACATTGATCTCGCAAAAAAAATCGTTTTAACTGATGTTTCGGAGCAATTTGTTAAAGTAAATAAAGATATTGCTGACATATTTGCATCCAACACCCGCCAGATGGCTGAATCTAGACAGAATATTAATAAGGTTTATTCGGATCTTACTTGGGCTCGGGCTGTAGGCTGTCTAATTGCAGTCATGCTCGCTATTGGATTGGGTGTGTTTATGACGAAATTAATCACAAGCCCTATATACAAGTCTGTAGCAGGTGCGAGTCGAGTAGCTAAGGGAGACCTAACGCAAGTTATCGAGTACAGTAGTACAGATGAAACCGGCCAGCTTTTGCAGTCTCTTTCAAATATGCAAGATAATCTTATCGGAACTGTCCGTCAGATTGCAGATGCCGCCGCTCAGTTGGCATCCGCGGCTGAGGAGCTAACAGCCGTTACAGACGATAGTACTCGAGGTCTTGCAACTCAGAACGGTGAGATCCAGCAAGCAGCAACTGCGGTGACAGAGATGACTGCCGCAGTCGAAGAAGTTGCTCGCAACGCTGTAAGTACATCTATGATTTCAAGTCAGACAGCTGATGAAGCTAGCAAGGGTCAAAAACAGGTCCAACAAGCAGTAGCTGGCATTGATAGCGTCACCATCGTAATTACTGATTCCACCAAACTTGTAGAAGACCTAGCCTCTCAAATACATGAGATAACTAAAGTTTTAGACGTTATCCGAGGAATAGCTGAGCAAACCAATCTTCTCGCATTGAATGCCGCTATCGAAGCAGCTCGTGCTGGTGAGCAGGGTAGAGGTTTCGCAGTAGTTGCCGATGAGGTACGAGCCCTAGCACATCGGACTCAGGCATCAACTGGAGAAATTGAGCTTATGATCAGTCGGGTACGTGATGGTGCCGATGAGGCTGTCAGCGCTATGGGTAAGAGCCGCAGTCTTGTATTGAGCACTCAGTCTTTAGCGACTGAAGCAGGATTAGCGCTGGAGAAAATCAGTGAAGGTGTGAATAGAATAAATGAACAAAACTTAGTGATTGCAAGCGCAGCCGAAGAACAAGCACAAGTTGCTAGAGAGATCGACAGGAATCTTGTTAACATACAGGACTTATCTTCTCAGACTGCAGCTGGAGCAAATCAAACTAGCGCCTCGAGTCAGGAACTATCGAAGCTGGCAATATCTTTCAACAAGCTTGTTGGCCATTTTAAATTATAACGCAGCGATTTAATCGCATTTGCAGGTTGATGCAAATCATGATCCGTCACGGAAAGTTGTTTTGATCCGGTGATAAAATTTTATTAGCTATTTACCATCAGTCTCAAATTCAATTGTGTATTTTGAGTGTCATTTCTTTAGAGGGAATAATATTTATTTCCTCGCTAGGAGGCCATGATTGCATATAGATATATGAGGGATTTAACCATTGTACTACGTATTACCTATTGCTCATTGCTTTTCGTCTAATTGAGGTGGGTTATGGGTATGATCTCTCTAAGGCTCTCAATTAAATATAGTTCTTGGTGGTGTTAATTGATATCCAAAAATTTTTGTTAGTTTGATCAATTAACGACTTTTTCTGAAGTGCCTTAAGCAATACTTGATAAATGCTAACAAATTATAGTCACGAGTTCTCAGGAAAATAGAAAGTATGTCGATTTTTGAGCCGGTTCGCGTTTTTATTCAAACGCGTGCGTCAAAGGTTTTAGATAAGCAGGCTGCTTGTGTGCATTTAATAAATCGTCGACAAACCTCCCAGCGAGATCATTTTGTTTTTCCAGGTATTGAATATTTGGATGATATTGAAATGGGTGAAAGTTACGTCGGCTACATAAATTACTGCATCAATCCGCTCGGTGATCGGCTGTACATCAATATGATCGAAGTCATTCCAGCGCTGCAGCGAAAGGGTATAGGCTTGGGCGCACTGTGGCATCTGTGGTGTAAGCACCGGTTACCGATTGTGCCGCTATATCAATACAATTCATCCGATAAATTTTGGTGCAGGGCTCGCCGGCGCTTTGCAGCAGCTGGCGCAGTAATCATGGAAGATTTGCGCAGCACCATGCATGTGAAACTGGAAAAGCAGCGATGGCAACACCTGGTTCAAGCAACTTTACACGAACGCCTTATCCTGGAGCTCAAAGCGTCTCCGGAATGGCCCAAGATCCAAGAGCGTTTTGAAACCTGGAAAGACCTATAACCTCTCTCAATGCCCGATCGCTTTTTTTTATACTTTTAATTAACGATAGCCTCGCTAATAAGATGCCGTAAAAATATCATCCTTTGAAGGGGGTGGACGTTGGCGCTTCTATCGAGGCGTACAGATGCGCTCATTACATCAGCTTTTACAGTGAAAGATGTCAGCACGGTCCTAATGGGCGATTTGGAAAAAGGCAGAGAAATTGCTGTCTACCGACTGCGCGATTAATTTTTTGAGATGGCAAAGTTGAACTCCTACATTTGGCGAGTGTGACATTTTTTTACTGAGCGTATCCTGGTCGTAGGGATGCCCACTACGCCAAAGGCAAAGGCTAAATCGACCAATGGGGATTTCGCTTATTCCCAGGTCAAAACTCAACTATGTGGATAGCTGGCTGACTCTTTGCAGGATGCCGAGTCAGTTGGATCAAACTGAATGCCGTTTTTGGTAAGTTGCCTCAATGTGATGAAAAAGGCTACCCGGAGGTAGCCTTGAGATCATACAGCGATTAATTGTCTAGCAAGTGCCATCTCTATCGAATCCCCATTCTGGTTCAACGAATCGAGACCTGATTCAGGTACGTCTCCCGAGGTGCTGCGAGCTACCGCGATCTTTTTTGCCATCAACTGCAAGCAGGTAGTCTGCGAGCTTTGTGCGTAGCCAAAAAAAACGACTCGTACCGGTTGTTTCTGCCCGATCCTCCATGACCGTCGAGCTGCCTGTTGCAAGGTGTACACGTTGTACCCCGTCTGCAGGAAAGCTATGGTCGGAAAATCGAGCAAATCTAACCCGGTCTTGACCAGCTCCGGGTTAGTGATCAGTACGTCGACTCCTCTGTCTACCTTGTCGAGGATCCAATCCTCGCGTCTGGCGGTATCCACTGACGCCCTCAGGACCGCTACTTTTAAACCAGATTGCTCCAGCAGTCGTTTCAGACGAGAGGTGGTGTCACGAATGCCGCTGTACACGGTATAGGCCAAAACCTTTCGGCCTTTGGCTTTCTCCATGAGGCAGAGGTAGAGCAATGCTTTCTCCTTCGGCATTATTTGCTCATCTGCAAAGATCGAGGGGAGGAACGCCAAGGTGTCTTTGCTACGAGGGTGCTTAACGATCTCCGGTCGAAAGCAGCAGTCAGGCCAAGCCAGCAGCACGTTGAGTACTACCCCTAGCAAGGTAGTGTCTCGACGGGCCAATGCTTGTCGAAGTTCCTGTGTCAGTTTTCCTGCCAATTGCTGATAAGCCGACGCTTGTTCTGCAGACATCCTGATATCGACAAATTCTTCCTGGTACGCCGGCAACACGTTTCCACCGATATCTTTAAGTTTCAGAAACACGGTAAACGGCAACACAAAGCGGTGAATGCCTTTAGGGCCGAAGCCTGGGGCTTTCACCGTCCGCACCGAGAGTTTTTTTCCCTTGGCTGTTTTGTGTGACACGTTGTCCCGCTCGGTGTAAATGTCCTTCAATACGCCGTGGTCGCGCATGAATGACATCGCGGCCGGGGCCATACTTCCGCGCGCGTTTGGCTTGTAACCGTCCTCGATCATGCGCCGGGTAAGTATTCGGAACAGGAGGTAGAACAGATCATCGGCATAGCCACCCATGAGGGTACCGGTCAGGAGCACGGTTTTACGTGCTTTCGCTGCCAATACACCCATGGCCTGACCCTGGGCCGAGCCACTGTTTTTGTATTCATGTCCTTCGTCCACCACCAGCAGGTCGAAATATCCGTCTGGTAGGTAGCGCTTAATGAACTCGGTGGGTTGGTAACCGCCCTCACCAAAACCAAACTCAATGTTGGCCATGGCACGTTCCATGCGTTTGGCTTGGCGATCGCTGAAGATGAAGTTGCCTTTGACGTCCATCAGGTTGATGAATTCGCTGACGTTATCGATCAGCATCGAGGCGAGAAAATCCTCCCCGAAGTCATTCAGCAATCTGTCTGCTCGTATTGGGCCGATGGTCGGAATTCGGCACATCGACTTCAGTATGGTTGCCCGACGCGTTCCGTTTTCAGCCTTGCCTGGACGCATCAGCGTCCAGAGTTGGCCATGACAGTGAGGGCAGCTTTGACGGCGTTCCTCTCGGTGAAACTCTTCGACAGTGATCCGGTTGCTTTCTAGATCCTCCAGAAGTCGACCGCAATCTGGGCAGCCTGCAAAGCGGTGTCCGCCAGCAGAGCGACGTGACCAACACGCGGGACGCCAGTGAAACCCCATCCGCATGCGCACGCGCCCTAGGATGAAGAACTCTTGTCGACCATCGTAGGGATCTCCCAGTTGATCACGCAGCTTGAGCAGCTTGACCAGGGTATCGGGGCCGTTGAGCACCCAAACCCGAGCATCTGGGATGGTTTCAAGAATCTCTCGCCGCCATTTATAGACCAGGTGAGGAGGTGAAACGACCATCGTGCGACGGTAGCCAGTGCCGTGCATCACGGCCGCAATAGCAATGGCCATCATGGTTTTACCTGTGCCCATTTCGGCGTTGATGACAGCGGCTTGCTCGTTGCGGTCCAGCAGCAGTGCGGTGACGGCCTGGACAACCTCGGCTTGCGCCGGGAACGGTTGGCGTTTGAGCGTGTTCATGATCCGTTGGCGGATTTCGTTGATGTTGCCAGCGTAAACCGGTGGGTTAGAGCGGTTGAGCGAATCCAGCAACCTATCACCGAATTCGTCGATGAATTCGGTTAAGCCGATAGTCAAAGGTGGGCGTGCGGTGTTTGATAGGTCGTTCATGTTTGTTTCTCCGTAAGGAATGAAACAGGGCATGCACGACACCCCGACGGGTATTGTGAATACCCTGCGGGTTGATTTATGGATGGCCAGGTTGGCGTGGTGGGTCAGTAGTCCGATGGCAGCAACACGGTTGTTGCACTTCGGTCAGCTTCGGTGATGATCCAGAGCCGGGTCTCATCGCCGGCGCATATGTCATAACAGGAGAACAATCGATCCCCGGAGGTCAGAGCCCGTTGGGTACTGCTCCAGTCTTCATTGGGCAGTTCCCCCCAGTCGCCGGAGAAATGCCGTCGCAAGTAAGTGCTTGGATCGAGATGTCCATGCTCCACCAGATGGTGCACCGACTGGGTCAGCACTAAGCAGCCCGGTTCAAATGTCACTCGTGGTGGTGGGGTCAGTGTTGGCTGTGTCACCGCCTCATCAGGTTCATGCGGCGTGTCCGCCGATGAACTGATAGTGATCACGCGGCCTTGGTTGGCAGAGCCTGGCGTCATGTCCCATGCCCGAATGATGGGCACGAAACGATCAGTCAGGATCCTTACCTCAGACACGTTGCCGTCCTGGTCCTCGGTGAATTCGGTCTTGCGGACCTTATCTTTGTAGGTATCGCCTTTGAGCACCAATACTCGGCCGGTTTTGGATGTCACCACGCCGGATATCGCGCCGGCAGCCAAGGCCAACGCCAAGTGCCAACGCGAGAGTTCCCTTACCGGAGGTCGTGGCTGAGCGCCGCTTTGACCAAAATGCAGTGTGAAGTCCGGCCACATGCCACGAAGGCGTTTGACCTCATCGCTTAGCTGCTCAGGTTCAAGGCTAATACGGTAGAAGTGTTCCAGCTCAGTGGATGTTGGGAGAACCCTGTAGGGCTCCCATGGCCAACTCGTTGGTAACGCTTCCGCACTCAATGTGCCGGCGCCGATTGCCTGAAGCCGTGCGCGTACGTATTTGACCTCTTGCGGTCGAGCCAGGTCCTGGCGGCGGATCCGTATACCGAAAATCACCACCTGCTTGAAGGTTGGATCAGCGGCATTGTAGATCCGCAGTTCAGTGAAGTGATTGCAGAGCCAACCGCACAGCTCATCGTCCAGCACGTAGTGCGGAACAATCAGTACCATTACCCCGCCGTACTGCAGCAGTGGAAGCGCCCGTTGATAGAACATCTTCTCCAGGCGCCGACGGCCGTTACCTTGGTACTGTGAGGCACCTGCATGGTCAGCGACCAGGTCACCGTAGGGTGGGTTGAGCCAGAGCAAGCCAAAGGCCTGTCGACTGATCATGGTGTCCATCAGATCGCTATGCAGCACGCGATCCAGCAGTGTCTTGCAGTGATTGGCACGTTCCTGGTCATACTCGACTGCGTAGGTTTCTACGCGGTCACGTCCGAGCGCATGAGCCGTTTCAGCCAGTGCAACACCCTCACCAGCACAGGGATCAAAAATCCGCATCTTGCCGGTTGGAGAGGGTGCCAGCGCCTGCAGGGTCCGTTCCAGCGTCGTTTCGTCAGTGGGGTAGTAGCCATTGCGAGCGAAGTTGCGCGCCAAGCGTGGGAACATCAAGGCCATGATGAGGCTCCTGGATCAAGGCTCAAAACTGAGCGTGGGTTGAGAGTTGCCCTTGGCGAATGAGATCGCCTAAAGCAGGTTCGAGGACGTCGAGTTGCAACGACAAACGCCATGCCGCTACAGCGCCGGACGTTCCTGGTAACAGCTGCAGCATGTCGTGTTGGGTGAGCAACCCCATTACCTGCTCCTGCCAATGGGGCAGCAGCGGTAATGGACAGGTGTCCTGTATCAACGGCCAAAGCCGTTGATGAGGTGACTGCCCATTCTCAAGAAGGGCGTAGGCGAAGTGGTTGGCCCGATCCGGCTGTACGCAGCGTCGGTCAAACAACCAGAGGTGAATCAAGCTGCCGAATAACGTACCGCGCAATTGTCGCGTGGTGCGCTTTTCCAACAGATCGATGTTGGGAAAGACAGGAAGACTTTGGCCATCTACAACGATGTGAAACTGGCTTAGACCATCTTCTGTCGTGCCGAGGGTCAGCCTGGCCAGGAACTCCTGCAGCGCCGTGTCTCGACCCCATGCAGAGAGGAACACCAGGTTGCGTTGTTCGTCACACGCGCAAGCGTCGACGAAGAGATCATTGCACTCCTCGATTGGGAAGAGCGGGGTAGGGCTGGGCATGGGAACCTCCATAATGGAGGGGGAACCCGCCCCGAGGGGCGGTGAGCCCCTCGGGGGTGTTAGCAGTAAGTTTTATTGCTTGGGAAACAGCTGGTCGTCCGATTTGAACGTTTTTTCGTTCGGGTCAAACGAGACCGTCTCGTCTTGAAATAGAGGGCTGTGCCCAGTGAGAAAGATTTGCCCCGGGTATTTGGGGCGAAGGGCAACGGCGGCATCGGCTTGTTCTGCCGTCATTTCGAGCTCCTCTACGAAGAAGTCCCAAAGCTCCTCATTCGTCGATACCTCGTTATTGGCGAGCTGATCTTCGATGTTTTCAAGGATTTCTTGGGTTAGGTTATTGAAGATTGGATTCATGTGCTGCTCCTGCTAAGTAGAGGAGCGCCCAGGAGGGAGCCCCTCATGGGTTGTGCCGATTGGCTTGCCGTATCGCGAGCATCGTCAGGTATTGGAGATATTCCATACCTGCAGTTTGAAGTTGTGTACATAGCCGAGCTCAGAGAGCCGACTGCACTGTTGGCGTAGTTGCTGACGATCAACAGTTGTGTCCAGCCTGACTGTATCGCTTAGAGGCCAGATTGTGCCGAACAACTCGGCATCTGCCTCGAGGTCGTTGGTTCCGCCGGTCGGGGTCATCCCAAACGGGGCATCCTCTTTTGATACCTGTTTATTGGTAGCCGGTACGGCGGGCAGATTATTCCGCTGCACAGGCTTGGAGAGGTTGGAAGAAGACTCTTCATCCATAGGGTCAGGCTCGTTTGGCGAGAGCCTGGCGGCGTCTTCTGGTGTCAGATTGTCGACGTCGTCGAGGCTCATGCTTTCCAGCTTTGCACGGATCTCAACGACCAGGCGGCCTGCTGTGGAGTAATACGAAGGACGGATCTCCGTTATCAGAAAGTCGCCTCGGTATTTGCCTTCATCGTACTGATCAAGGAGTGCGTCTTTGATCACGAACTCACCGATAGAGGTCGAAAGCCGTCCGACGTTGAATTCGCCATTACGGCCGCTGATGGTACGGATGGCCAGTTGGCCGGGGATGTTGATCATGGGCAGCTCCACACTGCTACGAACGAAAAAAGCCCGACAGGTGTCGGGCTTTGGGTAGTGCTGTGAATGTCGAAGGATTACGGGCAAGAAGTATGAGTTTCTTCATTGAGTGAGATGTACAGATAGAAAACGCCTGGCGGTGATTCTATGCGGTCAAGTTTTAGGTCCAGCCAGACTCGATCAGTGCTATTGCCGGCAGGCAATAAACGATAGAGGCCGAAATGGATCTGTGTGCTGTCAGGTTGCAAATGCAGTTCTCGATAGGCTTCCAGGACAACTTCGCCCAGTCGCTCACTGACAACACTTGCATCCTGTGGGTTTTCAATATGCACCGCTTCCTGCCAGGCCCGAGGTGTTAAAACGACCGGGAGCTTGAGCAGGTCAGATGACACGAGGTTAGTGGTGGTTTGCATGTTTATCTCCAGGTGCGAAAACCACCTGGCCCGTTCGGGAGATGGTTCCCGGCGGGGTATTGTCAGCTGTGTGATTTATGCTGTCTTTTGAAGGCTTGCTAGAATCGATTGGTACTTAGTCACCTTCTCGGCCGATAACTCTGCCCAGAACGTGTCGCCCATCCTTTCCGCTTCTGCCCCTTGAGAAAGCCAGAGGTTAATTGATTTCTGCGCCTTCTCCATTTCCGCTGCGCAAGTAGCAGTTGAAGGGGTTGATGCAGAGTTTGCAGAGTGTGTTAATAGCGAGTTAGTAGTATTCGGGATGAATAAGTTCATCTTCCAACTCCCAGCGAGCTCTTCGATATTCCTTGAGAAGTCCGTACTCCGATAACAGTAGGCTGTTTTTGGGAGTGAATTCATCTCGATGGTCCATCTTTGCCAATGAGATAACGCCATCCAGGACCTCTAACCAAAGGTCAGAAGTAAGGGTGTAGCGCGGGTCGTCATCGGGATCGAGCGCCGGGTTGCTCGGAAGTAGTTTATCCAGCTCACTGTAAACACTAGCTTGAGCAGCTAAAAGACCAATTTCGGTCAGCAGCGGCAGTCGTTGAGGATTCATCATCATGGTTTATCTCCAGGGGTCGGAAATCACCAATCCCGAAGGGAGGCGTTCCCTTCGGTACGAATATTGAAAGGCGCCCAGGGGGCGCCATGATTTCAATCATGCAGATTGACGTTGTTCAGGTTCTGGTTGTCCATGGGCGTCATCCGAATAATCTCCAGCAGCACCATCCTCGGCAGGAAGGGGCTCAGCAGAGTCTTTCGGTTTGGCTTCATAGACAGTTACCCCATCCACCTTGATCCAGCCGATAAACAACAGGCGTCCCTTGAGGCTTGCTCCAGGTTGACCTTTTTTATCGCCTTTTTCGTAGGTAAATGCGTCGGTCCAGATATCACCGATGCGGAAGCTCACAAGGACCTTCTTTCCGGCTTCAACGGCTGCTTGGCTGCGACGAATCAGCTTTTCAGCTTCAGCGCCGACCACGTTGCAGTCGATATAGGAATACTCGGCATCATCCATCGACCCGCGCAGTGCCGCAACGGTAACTGCCATGAATGGCTTACCTTTGCCGCGAGGTTTCACTTCACGGATACGGTTGAGATAACCGATACCAGTGGTGTGAAGGTCGAAGAATTTTGCTTCGTTGGATTGATTAGTGCTCATGGTGATTCTCCAGTTTCGAAATAACAGAAAGCGGAGAAACACTTCGCCCAAGGGGGGAAAGTATTCCCCGCGAGGGTGGGTGGAGCTTAAGGTTGTTTAATGCATCAGCTTCATTGCAGTGATCATTACACCGACAGCTGCAGACAACATGACGCCCATGCGAATGGTGAGCTTGACTTCAAGCTGAGAAATTTCAGATTTGAACTCTGCAGCAAGAGCAGTTAAATCTGCCTTGGTAGCCAAACGTGAAAGCATGTCGGTCTCCAAAGCTTCAATAACAGCATTTGCCTTCTGTTCCGGGACGTTAATCGAAATCAACGCCTGGTAGAGAGCCAGTTCAGTTTTCATCAGACCTCCAAAAGTGAGAGGCCTGCCCTGACGGGATAGGCCCGTCATGGGTGGGAAAGGTGCTTCCATCGACTAAGTCGACTGATCGCGCTACCGGAAGCTATGGCGATCTTGGGAGTGGATCAATGCGGAAAACCGCATCGTAGTCTTGCGGATCCAGACTACTTGGGCATGTTGCTGACGACGTCAGCGATACATGTGCAGATCATGGAAATACGATTGTCGCTTGTCAAGCCCCTACCGGGAAAACTCCGAGGAAACCTTCCCGTTGGGAAGGCTCCCTACAGAGGCGAAGGGCGCAGACTTAGCAAGTTGCTGGCACCAACGAGGGAGCAGCCGGCTTCTTACGCGATTTACGAGCAGGCTTTTGGACCACTCGAGTGTTCGCCGCGTACCAAAGGTTCAGGTCGACACCTTTACGAGTTATTGCCGGTACATGATCCATCTCACGTACGAGACGCTCAGGTACGCAAGGCGGTGGAAGCAACGGAGCTGCTTTGGTATGGATAGCTGTGGGCGCAGCGCTGGTTTTCTTTACCGCACGCAGAAATTGTCGCGTGATGGTGCCAAGCGCGAAGCCGAAGCCATTAGCAAGTTTGGACATGGTGATTCTCCTGCAGGATGAATGCGGAGAACCCACTGACCCTGTTGGGGAAGTGATTTCCCCGCGAGGTGAGTTGCATAAGGTGCTTCCATCGACGATTGTCGACCGACCGCGCTACCAGAAGCTCAGCGGTCTTGGGCGGATCTGACACGAACATCGTATCGCAGTCTTCAAGATCCTAACTGCCTGGGCATGATGCTGACGACGTCAGCAAAGCACGTCCATATCATCGAAGGGGGGATGGTGATGTGTCAAGCGGGGAGGGATATTTCGGGGAGGGCAAAGCAGGTTCAGGTCGACAGGAGAAGCTACCGAGAGTAGCTGGGTCAACAGTCACTCTCGGATGTAGTAAGAAGCGTCTTTAAGAAAAAAATACCACCTGTGCGGGATGAAGGCGTTATTGATCCCTGGGCTGTGATCTGAACGTCTTACTTCCAACACCTGGCCGATTATCGTGGCTGAGGCCAGCTAGCATAAGGCACGCATCCGCGCACAAAGGGAGCCCTGCGTTTCGCCGGCGGGCCACCGGCAAGGAAAAGCAGCTACCAATAGGTAGCCTGATCATCCTTTGCAAGATGATCAGGCTACCTATTGTGTGAGCTTTAAAAAGTGTGGGCCACAACACCAGTGTGGCCCTTAGACTACGGTGCTTCGAACCTCAACAGAGCCCTATGTGCCTTTGAACTCGCAATTCACGAGTTAGACGGCTGCGTGTCTGGCTTGAACAGGGAGACACAGGGAGAGCTCTGAACCAGGTCCGCACGCCCTTCCCGGAGCTATGCGTGCTTTGGGGTTGGTGATGAGGCAAGCCGCATCACCGGGCGCTACTGATGACCGCCAGTAGCCAACGGGGTGGAAACGTTGTTGTGATCATTATGTTGATAGGCCGGAGCTTATGCAACCCGGCGCTTTTCAAAGTCGGTCGACTGAGACTAATTGACGGCGACGACCGCACCCTCGGGAACGGGGGACGGAATTGCAATACCGGTTGCCCCAGTTATCTGTGAAATCAGCATTCCTGAATGCTTTAAACCAACGGTAGTTGTCTTTGTCAGGTCTACCAGCACAGAAGGCAAGCCTGACCGTGCAACCCCATCAAAATAAGTATAGGCCGTTCCTGATGAGATGTAAGAACCTAAGCCCACAGGTTTCACAAACCACCCAGGTAGGTTGAGCGCAGAATCGCTCGGTACCCCGCTGAAGCCCGGGTTGGCCTGGGCATATTCGGTAGCGGCAGATCGGTACACCAGAAAGCTGCGACCCAGCGAGTCGAGGGTAGCGTAGTCGGATATACGTTGGTCCTGATGTTGGTTCTCCATGAAAATGCTGGAGGCAATGAGCACAATCATCAAAACGAGCCATTGCATTGTCATGATAAGAGCTCCATCCACAGAACGGTGGTTGTTACCACCTACGCGTCAATAGCAAAACTATTTCGTTAGGATAATCAATGTTAAGCAAATCCCTACTAGGCCAAGCGCAATGACAGTCCACTTTGCGGCTCGCTTGATGCTCATTGGTTTGCGTTGTGGATTGATTAATTCCATAGTGGCGATCTTTTTCACTAAATAACGACCAGAGGCCGTTGGGTGTAACTTGTAAGTGAACTCGCCGACCTCGAATGCCTCTTTTCCTTCTAATGCGCGACGCCATAACACAGTTGAGCATATCCTGCTTCGGGTGCTTAGCCAGGTCTGTAATTCTCCAGCGCTATACTCAACGTTATTTTCAAGCGTCTGCACTGCCATAATCCCCATAAATAAACAATAAAACGTTTTTGAAATTTTATAAATGGATGCTTTATTTGAAGCAGCTCCAATAGAAAAGACCTGGCCAGGAAAGTCGAGATGTGGAGAGAAACCATCCACTTGCATTTCTGAAGATGTACCCAGTCTCGCTATCTCCGATGCCAAAAGCGCCAGTTAAAGAGCATGACTTCCATGTAGTGTCGCCGAGGGAGCAGGTCACACTTCCTCTGGCAGGCGCCTGGCAGGTGCCTTGGATCAGCTGGAATTCCCATCCACCTGGTCTTTTCCATATGCCTTGTTCGCAGGACAACGTTATTCCCACGGCGCTTTTTGCAAGAAGGGTTCGGTCACTGCATTGTTGCCCCTCGTTAGCTAAGCCTCCCAGGGACAAATATTCATTTGTCTGAATGCGATCATAGGCCGTTATCTTGCCAGTCGAGGTTATCTTTCCACCCCATAGTTCACCACCGGTTGAAAAGTTTTTGTTGTTATAAACTTGGACCCAGTTGGGGCTATTTTGATAAATTCCGCCTCCCCATTTTTCGCTGTACCAGCCTGTGTCACCACGTGTTCTGAACCAACCACCTGTGCTGGTATCACCGGTAATGGTTGCAGTAGCGGCATTTACATTGGCTGTGGCGCTGACGTTTCGAGCTGTAATGTCGGCGTTAGCTGTTATGTTGCCCGATGCTGTGATATTTCCTGCGTTGTTAATATTGTGGTTACCCATCGTGATATCAGTATTCATCGTGTTGAATTCTGGATGGTTTGGCACTGCGTTTCGATACAGATAGTCATTAGCCAACGCACCATCCATAAGGAAAAGTGCGCTAGCTGTATGTCCTGGGCCAGGAGCTATAGCATAGTTACTTAGTGCAACTTGCCATCCACCCCGCACGCCCTGGACGATGTTCGGGTTGGCTGAAGAGATGAAGCCACCAGGCCCTCCGAGATTTTCAGCGATGGTTCGAATACCCATTTCTGGAATAGTCTGCCCACCAGTAGTAACCACAATCACTTCCAGTTGATTGGGGTTGGGTTTCCGCGCGAGGCCGAGAATGGTCTGCCCAAAAGCGTTAGTGGCGCTAAAACCTGCAGGAAGGTAGTTGGTGTTGACGAGCATCGGAACGGTTATTTGCACCGGTACGGTTGCTGCCGCGTTGGCCAGCACCACGCTGTAGTTATCCTTCAGATATTTGGCCAATGCCTCTGAAATGGTTCTCTGTTGATCAGCAGCAATTCGATAGTCCTGAGAGTCCATCTGCTTGATTTGCCATGCGATCGCCAAAGTGACGACAACGGAGAAAACCGCCAATCCGATCGCCATGTCCAAGCTTAAGAAGCCCCGCTGCTTGTTCCTACTGGTCATTCCAGAGACTCCTTGATGATTGGTGAGCGATGTCGTGATCGAGCATCGTGATCTTTCCTGCATGGACTTTCTCTCGGATGCCCGGTCCGTCATCGCCCGTGAAAAGCAGGCTCTGCAGGGTTAATCGACGACTGCCTTCGTTGCCGCTTGATAAGGACTGGTGAAGAACGGCCACCAACCCCTTGGAGAGCAGCTCTCGGGCGTTTTTGAGTAACGGCTGAGCTAGGGCTGATATACGTTCAATGCCTTGAGTAACGCTGCCTGCATGGCCTGTGCTGATGATGAGATGGCCATTGATCGAGGCTTGAATTACTTGTGCTGCTGTCGAGCTGTCGCGAATTTCTCCCACGAACAGGAAATCGGCTCTTGTGCGCAGCGCTAGAATCAACGCTTCCTCGTATCCCCCCATCCGGCGAGAGACCGGAACTTGAATGCAGCGCCCACTACCATGCCGACCATTCAAAAACGGTTCTGGAGGATCCTCGACAGCCACACAAATGCCTCCCCAGGTCTCAAGGCGGGCTTTCACCAGTGATGCAGCACTGGAGGTTTTCCCTGTGCCCATTTCCCCACAAATGAATATCAGGCCGCGAACTGTGTCGCTCATCAGCGCGTCCTGCAGATAATCTGGCAGACCCAGCAGGTCCAATGGACGGATCTGGACTGAGGATTTGCTTACGACAAACACAGGCTTGCCATTTAAATCCAGCAACTGGGTTACACGAAGGACGACGCCATCTTCAATTAGGGCGAACTCTGGATCCTGGGTTGCCTTGTGCTTTTCCTCGCACTGCGCCCTTAAGCGCTCAAGGTCCGCCCGCCACTCGGCGGGCGCTTCAACCCTTCGTGCCTGCCCAGGGAGACCTTTGGCATCGGCAAATCCATCGCCGAGGTACAGGTCAACGAATTCAGCATCAGAGATAACGCTCACACTGAATTCCTTAGTACGAAGTCCAAGCGATGGTATTGGCGTCCGAGGAGCAGCTGGTTGCAGCTGCCACTGCAGTGATTTCGCCGGCAATTGCAGTGCCGCCGTTGATCGCTGTCGTTGTCTGTTTGTCCTTGGCCATGTTTGAGGCAAGGGTGATGCAGGCATTTTTCGGAAGGTTGGATTCTGTGATGGTGAAGGTCATGCCGTTGCTCATAACGGTCACTGCGCCGTTCCAGCGGTTGGACAGGGCATTACCGTTGATGCTCATGCCACCAGTTGCCTCGAGGTTGATCAAAGAAGGCGCCAAGTTGGTGCCTGCCGTGGCGTAACCCGTGGTGCTTTTCAGCCGTTTGGTATTGCTGAGCAACGTGCCGAGATTGCTCTGTTCAATAGTGACGTCCGAGCTTCCGAACGTTCTGTAGCCCATGAACACGATGAAACCAAGTGCTACCGCGATCAGCATCAACCAGAACATCCCGTCCAGGGAGAGAAATCCACGTTGGTTGTTTGGAGTGTTTGTTGGCATTTCCAGTACCTCATTTAGGTTTGATTTAAAGCGTTGCAGTCACATTGCCGGCCAACTGGAAGATCCCGATCACCACCAGAATCATCATGACCCCCATGGCCATGGAGGACATGCCGATAAGAGATTTGGCGATCGCTTCGACGCGCTGAAGTGTTTGCTCCAGCCACCGGTTGGAAAACCGTTCCATCGATTCAGCGAAGCCTTTGCGGGTGGCGAGCACTTCCAGAAAATGCATCGCCATGGGGTCTGGGAATTGATGACCCGCAAGCTTCAATGCGGTACCGAAGTTTTTGCCGGCGCTCACTCCGTAATGAATGGCGCTCAGGCGCTCTTTCAACCATGGAGAGGCATTGCGTTGAAGAGAGGTCAACGCATCGAGTTGGTTGATGCCGGAGCGCAGCATCACAGCCATGTTGAGCAGAAATATCGAACCGTGGAGTGCCTTGTAGACTGACCAAGGCGGGAGCCTCTCTGCTCGCACTCGCAGGATCTGGAGCAGCTTGTTCAACTGCAGCTTCCACGACGGGCTGGCGGCCGTGATCTGAAGTCCGCAAAATACGGGGAGAGTCACTATCGATATGAGGATGAAGACAATCACAGCTATCAGCGTCACAAGTCCGTAGTGGGTCACGAAATTCGATAGGGCGTAGAGGAAGGCCGGCACGCCGGTCCACGCCTCGGGGTTGGAGCGTCGTGTCATGGAGGGCACCATCCATACTGCAATCACATACAGCAACGCCGCCATGACGCTCCACACCACGGAGGGGAAAACGGTAGCGGACGCTACGAGTTTGCTGATCCGCTGACGTACTTCGATGATCCTCACGCAGTCCCGAAATGCCTGCACCAGGTTGCCCGTGTCTTCCCCGGAAGCGATCAGAGAGTTCTCGTCATAGGGAACCCAGCCTTCGCAGGAAATGCTCAGGGATTTCCCGCCTTTCACCGATTGCGCGATATCCCTGCATGCAAGGGATACCGGATGCAACTTCTGCCCGTTATCGCTGAACGCTCTTGCCACCGTATGCAGCGCGTCCTCAAGCGACACACCGTCCTCAAGGATGCCCATGAGGCTCTCGTAGAACTGGATTCTCTCGTTTTTGCCAAACTGCTTGGCATAGAAGATCTCTGCCCAACGATTCAGCATCGCTCTGAAGTCACTCAGCATGAGCGAGCTCCAGGATTTGCTTGTCAAAGTCCAAAGGCCCCACCGTCATTTCGGCGTGGCGGGGGTCTACTAAGCCTTGTTTCAGTTTGATGATCGTGTGTGCGGTCTTGGTAATACCGCCCATTTCCTTGACCCAGTGGCGACGTGCCGCACTTGCACCCTGCCCATTGAAAACGCGCATGAACTCAAGGTCGGTGAGCAAAGTTTCCGCCACTACCGTGCGGCCGGTGATGCCCAAGCCTTTGCAGTGCGGGCATCCAGGTCCTTTGAGGTAGGTCTCATCAATCGCTTCCAGATCGCTCAAGCGCTGCACCAGCGCACTGTTGAGCTCCCCGAGGTGCTCGCGTGCGGGTACGCGGCAGTGGGAACACAGCACGGGCAAGAGGGATTGGTTGACCACGCTTGTCATCAATGCAGGATCAGTAACCAGGTGTCGGTCTACACCCATGTCGATCAGTCGTTGAAGAGCTGCTACAGCGTTGTTCGTGTGCAGTGTCGTCAGCACCAGGTGACCAGTCATACCGCCGCGGAAAGCTGCTTGTGCTGATGCAAGGTCCCGGATCTCCCCATACATGAGAATGTCAGGGTCGAGCCGCATGGAGTTGGTGATCCCGTCATTCCAAGTTTCACCGGCGCCCAGCGGTGACTGATTGGCGAGGAGTGGATATTCAGGTGGATCTTCCATCGTCAGAATGTGTTTTGTTCCACCGCACTCTTCATGCAAGAGGTTCAGGTTTACCTGCAGCGACTTCGATTTCCCGGAACCGGTGGGTCCAGTGATCAGGTTCACCCCATAAGGCAGACTGCGGATGCGGCTGAATGCATCAATTTGCTGCGTCAGAAAACCGAGATCACTCAGCGTCATTTTGGTTTTGTCGTCATACAGCAGACGCAAAACCATTAGTGGGCCATCTACGAGCGGCCGAGTGGCGACTCGTGCACCGAACAAACCGAGCTGGTCGACATAGGCGCGTTTCACCCTAGCGTCCTGGCTCACCTGCGGCTGGTAGTGGTCTTTCGCGACATCGCACATGCTGTTGTAGAGGGACGAGCAGAGCTCCATGCCCACCTGACTCTGATGCTGCTCCGCCTCCCACAAGAGCCCGTGGATGCGAAAGAAGATTCGGGTGATATCGTGACCTACGACAAAGTGGACGTCGCTCGCATTGCGCCGGTGGGCTTCTCCTAAAAGCTGCACCACCTGGGCCTGGCGCTTCGTCTCGGTCGCCGATAGCGCTTTACCATTTGCATCATCATTGGCGCGGTAGAGTGCCTTGATCGTGCTCATCGAGCAGACCTTGACCTCAAAGTGGTGATTCTCGTGTTCCAGCTGGTCCTCGAATGCCATGACATAGGCATCCGTTTGGTGTTGGGCTGACACATAAAAAATCCCATCGCTGGTCAGCGCACATAGTTGACGCAGCTCGGGTTTCAGCTCAAACGGTCCACCAGGGGCCGTCAGCAATGTTTGGTGCGACTTCAGTAGGACTGCAGCAGACTCATCACTGTCAGGCTCTATGACATCTGGTTTTTCAGTCAGGATCGTCATCGAACTTCTCAATCAACGTTGGCCAGGGATCAGCCCAGGCGGCATTGGTGCTGATGGGGTAATGCTGGGGGCGGGATTGTTGACGTTGCTCAAGCTGGCCGGGGGGGTACTGGAAAAGCCGAGGGGGTAGCGCTTACCACCACGCTCGAGGGTCACGTTTTCGACGGATAGGATGGCCACGCGGTAGCCACCGGGTAACTCCCGAGATGAGGCATCTGCGTCTACTTCAAATCCACTGCTGTAGAGCAGGGTTGCACGGAGCCGTTTTGCTGAGCCGAATACCGCCTTCACGACAGGCAATTCAGACTGTGTATCACTGCTGTGGGTCGAGGCTGCAGCCGGCTGTGTGAGGTTTCCTTGAGAAAAAAACACAGTTGACGGCTGCGCCGTCGCACTTTGGTCTTCGCCCTTGATCGATCTTTCGGCCTTGGCCTTCTCGGCTTTGGCATTCAACAAGATCGTCTGGCTTTGAATCTGGGCCAACTCGCCGACGTTCACCCCAGATAGGGTGTTCTCATCCGCCCAGCTCGATGGTGCCCCTAACGCAAGGATGGAGCACAAAAAGAACAGCGCTTTATTTCGCATAAAGGTCACCTATTACTGACCAGACAAGGTGGCCGGTCTCATATTTGGTTGTGATTTCACGCAGCCGTAAGCCTTGACTGGGTGCGCCAGACAATGAGTCCAGCGGGGTAATGCCAGTGGCATAGCTCAGCTCGAATTGCTTCCATTGAGGTGGTGGCGGCGGCGGCGGAGCAGGCTGACCGGGAATGGCTGGTTGAACGGGCACAACCACCGGTACTTCTTTCAGCACTGGGGATTGATTGAAGCTATGCAGCCAAGAGGAGAGATTCGCCAACATCACGATGGCTTCATTAAGAGGCTCATCACCAGCTGCGGGTAGCGAGATGTCGAATTTCAACGTGGCCGAGTTGCCTTCGTCAAAGAAGGCCGGCCGATCAGAAAAGTGACCCTGAGTCGCCTGTATCAGTTTGTCGGCCGTGCTATTGCCCGAGCGCTTATAAGAGGACAAGACCTGTGCGCCGTCGCAGACCGCACTGGTGAACTGCCATCCCTGAATAGACAGAGGCAACTGATAAATGACGTTGCTGCAACCCTCCAGGAAATCTGCAACAGATGGACGTTTGGCCCAAGGGTGTTCAAGCGCTTGGGGCGTCTGTTCCATACCGGATTCTTTTTGCAGTCTGGCCAACTCTGCCAGGCGTTGCTGTTCAGCCTGGAAAGCCGCCTCTTTGGCTATTTGGTCCTGATGGCTCTGCCATTGAACCCACCCGATGATGCCGGCAGTGATCAACACGCCAAGAACCGCCAGCTGCACAAGTTCTGGTTTGGATAGCCCAAAGACGAGTGGCCGTAGCCGGTACTCGCGTTTTAGATGCGACGGCTGAAGTAGCTCTTCCACGTCCAGTGGTTGACCGCCCATTTCGAACTCTGGGGGCAGGTACTCGTTGTCGAAGTTGATGCCACGACTGCGTTGTTGCGCGACTCGGCGGCGGACCTCAGCACCTGTGCCGATCATGTCGCAGCCAGAGATCACGCCACCTTGATACACAGCAACGAGGGCATATTGGTCAATCTCGCTTTCAGTTTTCCAGGCCGCGATCCATGAGTCTCCCAGCTGTCCAGCCAGGGTGGCCGCGAGCGAGTACATCCCTTTGGTGACCTCCTCGCTGCGCGCTACAAAACCTGCCTGAATAATGGCTGGTGTTCTTCTAATGGCGACAATGTCGAGGTGGTGCTCACGACCGTACTGGCGCGCTTCCTTCATGTGACCGGTGACACTGCCCAGCGGATGCCAGCGCAGACCGGTGACAAATGATTTTCCTCGATACTGGAGTACCTGGACTCGAGCAGAGCGTGCATTTTTTGAGGTTTCCGCAACCATGGCTTACCCCTTGGAACCTGTGCAATGCAGCAGTGGGGTAGGGCAAGAGCCCCAAGGGTCGTTGGCAGCAGGTGAAATCACCGCGCTGGGGCTGCCTGTGTCGCTATCAACAACAGGAGTAATCAGCACTACGAGTACGCTGTGCCCTGTGGTGCGGACACGGCTGCCGCCCAAACCGAAGAATCCAGGATCCCCTACGCCAGACTTCGTTGCGTTTTCGCTGTTCTCCTCAAAACCAGTCAGTACGAGGGTTTGACCGCTGCGCAATTTGACCTTGGGCGACAGGTTCTTGGTGTCGTAATCCGCTGTCTGGACACTGGAGCCGTTGCTCGTAAAAGTGGTGAAGGTCGGTTTGCTACTCATGCTCAGGGTGATCATCAGCAGCATGTTGTCCTGGTCGATGATTCGAGGAAGCAACATCATGTTGAAGCCGCTGGTGATGGTCGCGGGGGTGAGCGAAGTAGACGATCCAACGGAAGCCGTGGTGGTTGTCGAGCTTGATGCGACATAGCTCTTTACGTTGCCGATCTGGATGGGTGCCGGCTGCAGATTCAGCGTGGTGACCGACGGCGAGCGAACGTTCGAGATTCGGCCCTGTTCGGAAAGTGCTTTGATGATTAAGTTGGAGCCAGCCCAAGGAGACTTCGACGTGTCCAAAATACTCAACGAGCCCGACACCGCGCCCGTGCTTATGCCGGTGGTGGCATTCTTCAGCGAAAAGCCCCATTTGTTGCTCAAGGACGTATAGACAGCCGTCCAGTCCAGGCCGGTCTGGTCTGTGTCGGTGAGAGTTACCTCGAAAACTTTGACGTTGAACAACACCTGACGGGTGATACTGCTGTTGATCGAATTCAGGTATTTAGCAACGTTTGAGAGTACTTCTGGTCGATCACTTACCGTCAGGGTGCCAGTGGATCGTGAGAGGAACATCCGACCTTGGGGCTGTTGGCTCAGCATCGCCTTGACGTTTTTTTCAATGTCTCCGATCAGCGAGGTCTTGATGGTGACGGTGGTGCTCTGGTTGCTGCCTGATTCACCCGACGCACCTGTCGATGAAGATCCGCCACCACCACCACCGGAACTGCTCCCGCTGCCTGTGGCGGTCAGCAGGCCCGACTTCACTGTGCTTTCAATGACCTGGTCATCTCCAAATGCCCAGACGTCGAACGTCTTGGTGTCGAAGTAAGTGACATGCACGCTGCGATCATCGGAGGAATAATTCCACGCTAAACCCAACTGGGAGGTCGCTTGATTCAACAACCCTGACAGCTTGCCGCTGTACTTAATGGGGAATGAGTTGGGCGCAGTCAGCCCAACCGAATTCATTGAGCGGGCGCTGCTCGGAACATTGCCGATGACGCCGGCGGGCATGAAGTTGGCCAGGTTGTCGGCAGATCCCAAACTAGGTGGAACTGCAGGTCCTGAGTTGCCCTGGGTCGAACTGGAAAGGACACTTGGGTCGATTGCATCAGGGGCTACGATGACCGGAACACCACATTCGCTAGTGATGTACTGCGCAATCTCAGCGATCCCAACGTTATACGAAGGGCGATAGGTGATATCGCAATCCATGGTCAGCGGTAAACCACGCTTGGCGACCAGCGGTTTTTTGGATACCCATGGTTTGTCGCTGAACACCACCGTAGCGCGCGCTGACTCTTGCTGCTGATTTCTCAGAAATCGGCTGTATTGGGAGGCTGTCGCAGCGTCATTTTCAGCTCGGCTGGCTGATTCATTCACGCGCTGCAGTGAACAGGAACTCACCAGCGAGACCATGAGTGACAAGGCTGTGCCTTTGATCCAGAGACGAGCATTCATCATTTGTTCCTCTCTGTAATAAAAATCAGCCGCTGTGATGAGCTACTGTCGACCACGTCGACCAGAAAGGACCGTGGAGCCGTGTCGTACAGCGGGAAAATCGACCCGATGGCTTCTTGGAAACTGCCCTCAAATCGAAGTGGAGCGTCAATTGAGTAATCCAAATCATCGACCTGCCACATCAGTTTCCAGCCCGCTTTTTCAGCCCAGCCTTCGACGGTTTGACGAAGGGTTGAGCCAGTTGAAGCCGTCCATGTCTGGGCCAGCGGCTTCGGCGCTGCAATGCCCGTCGCAACCGGCTTTGGCGCTGCAGAAACTGCGGACGGCGCGGTGACCAGTTTCGGAGTTGAAGCGGCCTTGGCATTTGGGTTGCTGGACGAGGTCGAGGCCGGACTCTGAGTCGGCAAGGCAGACGTTTGTTTTGTAGAGCCATCCTTGGTAATCACCTTAGGAGGGGCCACGGTTTTGGCTGGTGCAGCGTTCGCCACAGGGGTAGCGGCTGATGCCGTTGTTGTGAAAGGCGCTGTTTGGGGAACGGCGGCGACTACTACTTGGCTGCCCGCATCATTGTTATTGCTCTTCGCTGCGATAGGCTGTGCAGCTGTCGATGTGTTGAGTTGAGCAATCTGAGTTGATGCAGGACGTGGAGAGTCCGGGAGCTGGTAGCCAGGGCGCAGGACGTAGCACACCTGACGGTTGACCTCGTCGACCTTCACCTGCCAGGCCGGACCTGCGAGCACCTGCAGGGTGTTACGCAGGGTCATAGGGCCAAGTTTATATTGGGCTGCTGGGAGTGGTCGGGTGTAAAGGATGTTGACGTGGCCAGAGTCTGCCGAGCAAAGCGTATAACCTGAACGGTCCACCACGTACTGCATGGCCTCACGCACATTGGGGTGCATGTTGGCTGGAATGCTGATGTCGATAATCTGAGCCATCAGGTCACGTTGGCCAGAATCTGGCAGCGTGCTGACGAGGGTGTAGCGCCCATAGCGCACTACTGGTTCTTTTTCAGGAACGGCGCCGCCAGGATAGAGGTCTGGCGTCAACATGTCCGGATTGCGACTGCTGTCGAAAGCGGGCTTGGGTGTCTGCGCCGTTTGGGTCGTGCAACTGGCGATTAACGCGAGCAGCGAGAGCGTGGTGACGTGCCTGATCATGTGCCGAGAGGCCCCCTGTAATGATAGGGGAACGTTGACAGGCTGGTATCAGCTGCGCAGTAGGAAATAGAAAACTGCGTATAAAGGCATTTATAGGCTATACAAAGATGGCGCGGACCGAGCTGAAGGCCTGCGAAAAAAACGCACAGATCCCTGTGCGCTGACTTGGATAATCAAATGAATCTGAAGCGGAGCGACAATCGTATGAAGGGAATCCTGTTCATGGCATTAGCAACCTTGGCAACCGGCGCCTCAGCTGCTGAAACAGTACATCTGACTGCTGAGTTGACTCGTAATGGTGAAAGCGTCGCGAGGTTTTCAGGTGACACAACGGATCGTGTAACTTTTCCATATCGGGATGTGAAAACTATTACTTTCAACAAATCCGTGGAGCACGGTATGCCTGTTGCTGATAATGTTGATATTGGCACAATCGGTTTTATTACCCCAGCCGTTATGAGCAATGGAAAGATTCTGATTCGCTACCATGTAAAGTATGTTCGATTGCTTGAGATGAACACGACAAAAGTCGGGAAGCTCCAATTAGATTTGCCACGTACGGAAATATTCCAAACAGCCAGCGATACTACGGTTGCGAACGGCGAGACCTTTCAGGTTCCTGAGAGTCAAAGCAATGGTTCCAAGTATGTTTTAAACATTACAGCTTCTAAGTAGTAATTTACGGCGAATCATAAATGGCTCGCCAACGTATGTCTGGCGTTGGCGGCCGCATCGGGCTCAATGAGGTCACTTGCCAACTGGCGCTTATCCAGCAGCATTTGCCAGAGCATCTGGTCGATGGTGTTTTCCACCAGAGGGATTTTCACCACGACCATGCGCAATTGCCCATTCCGATAGGCCCTATCCTCTGCCTGGTCCTGCAGTCCAGGCGTCCACGGCAAGCCCAAGAACATGACATAGTTGGCTGCAGTGAGGTTGTTGCCGGTGCCGGCAGCCGAGGTAGTGGCGGCAAAGATGCGCGTTTCTGGATCACTTTGAAATTGATCTATTGCCTTCTGCCGTTTGCCTAGAGAGTCACTGCCGACGACCGTGACGCACCCGTACTCAGCTTGCTTGCACCGAGTGCGAAGTGTTCCTACCGTATCCTTGAACTCACAGAACAAGATGACTTTGTCCTCCGCGTCCAGTTCGCACAGCAAATCCATGACAACCCGAACCTTCACCTGCTCGAGTAACTGACGCAGTGATCCCAACCTGGCGAGGCTAGGTCGATCTTCAAGGCGAATCTGATCGTATTGCTTGCGCTCTTCAGCAGTGAGCTCGACGGGTAACGTTTGGCGCTGTTTGCCTTTGAGACCGGGCAAGACATCCTTGCGTCGACGAAGCATCCAGTCGCCAATCGCGTCGCGCAGATTCTTGCGGAAATCCTGACTGCCGGCGAACTGTTCGCAGAATTCTTTGAGGGGCAGCTTCCCTACAGGATGACCGGATAGCCGTAACAGCGTGTGCAGCTCTGATTCTCGGTTGAGGACTGGCGTACCCGTCAGCAGGTAACGATTGGGTATCTTGGCGGCAATGTCGAAGCCGTGACGTGTCCACGCGGCTGTCGGCTCTTTCAAACGGTGGGCCTCATCGATGATCATCACCTCAAAGTGGCCTGCATGCAGAACAAAATCGCCCAGGCGTTCGTAGTTGGTGATAATCCATTGCGAAGAGGGATCAAAGACCTGTTGGCCGATTGTGGCCTCGGGATACACCATCTGGATTTCGCGTTGCCAGTTGATGATCAACGTCGACAGGGTGATAACCAAGATGGGTCTATCAGCTGCTCGGATTGAAGCGGCAATGATTGCTTGGCGAGTTTTGCCAAGTCCCATGTCATCCGCAAGCAAGGCGCTTGTGCGCTGTAGCAAGTGCCGGATGCCTGCCGGTTGATGGTCCAGTAAAGAATAACCAGCCAATGCCTGGTTAATCTGTTCGGTAGTGAACCCGGTGCGCTCGATTGAGGGCACCGCGGCTAGATACACATCGGTTGAGGTGCTGTCATCAACCGCTTTTGCTGCGCGCTCTTGTGGCGGTCCACCAAGACTGATGCGGGTGATTTCATCAGCTGGAACGACGGATCCGTCGGTCAGCAGCTCTTGCACGGTGTCGAGGATTTCGAACTGATCCTCCGACAATCCAAGCTCCAGGATCAAGTTGCTTCGCACCACTTCCGCACCAGCGTCGATGCGCCAGGACTTGGAATGCCCGAGAAACACGCCGTGCATGCGCCTTGAAACGGCGACCGCGCCAGGATGGTAGTCACCTGACAGCAGGATCCCGCCCTGAACGAGTGGAGCTATCCGAAAAGTCAGCCCCCACGTGAATGCCTGCCGATCTGGGTCGTTCTGTGCGGCTGTGATTTTATGTGAAAACGTCTCCCAACTTTCATTGAAGCGGTCCTCGGACAACTCCATCAATCGGTGGAAGAGCACATCCAGGTCATCCAGTAACTTGCCTTTTGGTAATCGCCAATAGCGATGTTGAGGATGCTCGGCACGCCGAATATAGAAACCATTACGTTCGAGAAACAGCCGGTTCGCACCCTCAACGTATTGCATTAAGACCCCGAAGTCATAGCCGTCAAAAATGACTTTTTCGACCAGGTCCTGCCGGCGGTTCATCAGACGCGGACGACTCATGTCCTGCTCAAGCGTTGGTTGATCCATTCCGCACAGGCCTGGGCATGCAGTTTTTTCCGGTTTCGATTTGTATAGCGCGACATGGATAGTGTTTGGTCGGGCCATTCCATGTTAATGGCGAGTTCACCCGATTTGATCTTTGCCCAAAACCATTGATAGGCCCGGTCAACCTTGGAGCCCGACTTAGGTGTGCGATTGCGGAGCCCTCTCAGTTGAATCGTCACCAGATGCTTGGGAGTCAATTTTGCTAACGTTTCGCCCCAGGCACTTTCATCCATTTGGATCTCTGCAGAGGCCAGCGATTTCCCGTTTTCGCGAACCGAAATAAGACGGCAGATGCCCCGATAAGCGCTGTAGTCGTAACCATCAATGCAATGGCCCAGCGCTCGATGTTCCGCATCAAGATCGGCGGGGCACTTCAGTTCGATAATTTGCAGCCCATTTGGACTCACGAGGGGTGTGCTGGTTGAATAAAGCAGCGGCTTCCAGGGCGTTAAAGAGTCTGTTCTTGTTTGTGGATCTACTGCATCTAAAGCCTCACGGATGTCTATCAACGCGAGGTGAAAGCCATTCACCAAGCTGGCGATCTGGTGATAGGAAGCAGTAGCAATGAAGCTTTTGAGTTTCTGCAGTGCTTCACCAGAAGCTGGTCCGTCGCTCTCATCAACGTTGTTAAAGAGCTCGTTCAGGTCTCGAAAGTCGTCGGCGATTTTGGACCAATTGTCGTCCGACCAATCAGTTGGACACCCTGACAGCAGCCTGTTCCAGTCCTGCGTTTGATCCAGCAGTTGATACGGGATTTTATCCAGCAGCGCGAAGAGAGTGATCCAGTGCGCTTTTTTAAGAGGACGGCGATTGCCCAGTGAGGCTCCCAGCAGCAGTCGATGCCAGGGTCCTTGTGGCCCCTCGCGGCTGATACGGGTCAATGCACTGCCGGTATCGAATACCCGCTGTTGACCCAGGTAGCGCACTGCAGTGCGCGGCGCCTGTAGCAGCCAAGCCAGTGTGTCGGAAAGGGGGAGGCCCGCGTCGGCTATGCGACCTAGCAGGCACTCTTCAGCGGAAATCAAATAACGGTCCTCACTCCAGTATGGGCGCCACGCCTGAAGTTCATCCCATGGGCAGTTCATGTATACCTGCTGCTGCCCATCCCACGGCCACGGCCATTGATCTGCTAGTACCAGAAGTGGAATCAGTACTGGCTGGGCTTTTAGGGCCTGAAGGCGGCGTTTTCGGTCACCTTGAGCCAGCCAGTTATAGAGCTTGGGTGAGGGACATTGCGCTGAACGAATGGCGAATAAAAGCTCTTGGTCCAGACACTGGCAAAACTGCTTCAGCGTGCTGCCAATCTGCTTCAGGTAAAATCGGGTGCGGGGATTGAAGTACCGATTGCTGCTCGCCGTCCAATCGAAGCCGCGGCGATTAAAGCTTCCTAGATCTTCAATCGAAAGGGCTTTCGCCCTCTCTCCAGCCGACTTGCAGAAGGAGGTCAGTAGGACGTCTGCATACCAGCGTTTTTCAAACCTGAGCAGTAGCTGCTGGGCCACCATTGCGGTGGGTTTTCTCTTATGCACGCGGTCCTTGCTGAAGATTTTGCAGGCCTTAACCTGATGACCATCGAAGTACTGGAGGTGATCGCCGATTCTGGCCAGGACCAGCCGTGTTTGATCATCTGTAGAGGGCAGGGCTACGCACCAGCAACGAGTATGGACAGTGGAACTCAGATAGGTATCGATGAAGGAGGTCAGCTTGGAGGGCGGTACGTTAAATTGTAAAGCCCAGGTCTGGGCGACTTCAATTTGCCGGTCTGAGAACTTCTCCAGCTTCGGCGCTAAGATGCGCAGCCCCACCACCGATTGTCTCTTCTGTACGCTCACCCATGACCTCCTCTGCAATTTCGCAGAGGACTGTCAGGTATAGGAATGGTGGGCTTCTAGGGTTAATGCGTAACGGCGTTGTCGGTGATTTATATCGGCAATGGCAGAAGTCACACGCCTCTGGGTTTATTGAGATCTGGTTTGCCATTCAAGTTTGGAAAACTCACCTTGCATCCATTCGATTTGAAGCCTGTGCAACCCCAAAAGTCGTAGCCACCGTCTCCTTTTTTTTGTCGCCTTGCGAGGGGCTGATTGCACTTGGGACAGTTGAAATCGCCACCTGCTTTGGCTGGGCGTGGGGCTGACGCCATGGGCACACTTGGCATTCCACGTTGCTGAGACAGTTCCTCTTCCAGGCGCCTATGCAGACGTGCAACGACAGCTCCATAGGTGTCTTGGCCCTGGGCGATTTTGTCCAAATCGCGCTCCAGCTCCCTCGTAAAATCGAGCTCCACGAAACTGAAGAACCCTTCCAGCTTCGCGATTGTTTCCTCCCCCAGCGGCGCCGGTACCAGCTTGCGGCTTTTTTCCTCAATCATTCCTTTGCTGGTGATGTTCTTCAAGATCGAGGCGAACGTACTGGGACGACCAATACCGCGGCGCTCCATTTCTTTGATCAGACTGGCCTTGGTGTAGCGGGATGGTGGCTGAGTTTTCTTCTTCAGCAGTTCTCCGTTGTGCACAGATAGGATCTGTTTTGGTGAGAGTGCAGGAGCTGGGTTGCTCGCTGCTGCATCTTCCTCATCGTCTGTGTCATCGCCCTTGAGCAGTTTCCGCCACCCAGGATGAAAAAGGGTTTCACCAGTTGCATTGAATCGCAGAGCCTTTCCATTTGGGCCAACCGCGAGCAGTTTTACAGCACGCACGTCGAAAACCGCCGCTTCGATCTGGCTGGCCAGCGCCCGGACCCAAATCAACTTGTACAGGGCGAGCTCCTCGTCGTTCTCACCAGCTTTTGCATCAGCCCAATGCGTCGGGGTGATAGCGGGGTGGCCTTCCTGCGCGCCTTCGGCGGCCTTGAATGTTCGTCGCTCGTCGACGGTCTTCAACCCGATAGATCTAGCTACGGTTCTAATATCCTCCATGGCTTCGTCTGGTACGTTGGGATTATCCGTCCTGTGGTAGGTTATGACGCCTTTTTCATACAATCGCTGGGCGACTTGCATGGTCTTGTCCGGGTCCCATTTCAAGGCGTTGCTGGCTGCTTGTTGAAGGGTGGAAGAGATGAAGGGCGCGGGTGGGTGGCGCTCGGCCTTACGGTCTTCACAGGACTCGACGACGACATTACGTGTGTCGGCGACGAGTTGGGCCAGGTTGGCATCTTGAACGTAAGGAAAGTCTTTGCTCGCGAAATCCGGTACCGGTTGCCAATCTGCATACCAGGTGGTGCCCTGATTCATATCCACAAAGTTCAGACGCACACCGAAGTGGTTGACTACCTGAAAGTTGCGGATCTCGCGCTCGCGCAAAACCACCAGATATACGGCAGGCGATTGCACGCGGCCTGCAGAGGTGGGCTTGCCCATCAGTCGGCGTAGCTCCTGAGTCACCAGGTAACCCACCAGGCGATCAAGTACACGCCGGCATTCTTGTGACGCGACTCTGTTCAAATCGATTTGGCGAGGATTGCCTAGACCCTCTGCGACACGTTTGAGGGTGATTTCATTGAAGGTGATGCGTTTGTAGGATTTGACCGCCAGTACCTGCTGGATGTGCCAACTGATGCTTTCACCTTCGCGATCCGGGTCGGTTGCGAGGTAGATTTCATCAGCCTGTTTAGCTGCGGCCTTGATGGTCCGCACGGCCTTGGCGCTCTTATCCAGGATCTCGTACACCGGTGTGTAATTTTTTCGGACGCCTGTGGTGATCATGCTGTCGTCCTGCCCTCTGGCCGGCAAGTCACGTATGTGCCCACCACTGGCGACAACCAACCAGTCTTCGCCTGGGCGTAGCTTCTTCATCATTGGCTGAAGCTTTTTCAGCTTCCCAGGTGCCTCGATGATCAATAGCTTCACGGTGTGCTCCTTCTCAATTATGCAGAGAGGGACTGTCACGTCATGGCAGGTAGGGCTTCAATGAGAAATGGTCAATGCACAACTGAAGGCTTTTAGCGGCTAGAGGTTCAGCGTCAGCTGCTGTTCCTGGGCAAAGCCCTTTAACCATGCAGGCGTAGGAGGAGTGCATGAACAACCTGCTGGAACTGGCGCAGATTGCCGGCGTGCCGTTGCACCAATCGCAGCAAGGCTTAAAGACCTATACCGGGATGAGCCCGTCGCAGTGGTTGAGGTTGCGCCGGTTGAATGGGTCGCGGCGGGAGTTACTCAATTCATCCAGCACCACCGTCGCCGAAGTGGCGATGGAACTGGTCGTTCGGTTCTCTAACAGCTATCGAGGATTGTTCAAGGAAAGACCCAGCGAAACGCTCAAGCGCGCACTGTGAAATGCAGTCAATAATGTGGGAGGGGGCTTGCTCCCTCCCACATTTGGCTGCATTTCAAGGCTGGGATTTGAGGAAGGTTGCGATCAGTTGGTTGACCTGTTCCGCTGCTTCCAACTGCACCATATGCGCCTGCCCCTTCAGGATCTCCACCTGGGCCTCCAGGCCCTGGGCATGGCCGGCCGGGATGATTGCATCGTCACTGCCCCAGATCACCAGGCTCGGTTGCTGCCCCAACACGTTGCGCAAATCCAGGCGCTGGCGCCCGCCTTCAAACAACTGCGCATTGAGTTGCTTCAAGGCCTGATCCACGCCTTCCAAGCGCTTGAACTTGAGCATGTCCTCCAGCATTTGCCGCGTCACCAACGCCGGGTCGCTGAACAGTTGCACCAGTTGCGGCTTGAGCGCATTACGATTGTTGGCCTCGGTAAAACCGTGCAGGTAATCGCCATTGATAGCCGCCCCCAGCCCGGCGCTGGCGATTAGGGTCAGGGAGGCAACACGCGCCGGTGCCTGGCGCGCGACTGTCAGGCACACCAACCCGCCCATGGAGTGCCCGGCCAGGTGCACGCGGTCGAGTTCCAGGTGATCGAGCAATGCCAGTACGGCCTGGCTCAGTTCCTCGGCGTCCCCCGTTTGCAGGGCCTTGCCCGACTCGCCATGCCCTGGCAGGTCCAGGGCGATCACCCGGCGTTCGGCGGCCAGGGCCGGTTGGTTGAACATCCAGTTGTTTAAGTCGCCGCCAAAACCATGCACTAGCACCAGCGGCGTAGCGCCTTCGCCCAAGTCGAGATAGCGCAACAGGCAGCCGCCCACCTCGATCTTCTGCGCACTCGGCCCGCTTGCTTCGGCTTCGGTGCGGCTGGAGACAAAGCCGGCGTTGAAGCTTTCGATCACCGCATCGATCTGCGCCTCGCTGGCCTCACCTTCCACCACGATCCCCAGCAGCGCACCCACCGGCAAGGTCTCGTCGCTCAGCGCCAGCACTCGGCGCAATACACCGCTGAACGGTGCCTCGACACTGCTGGAGATCTTGTCGGTTTCTACGTCCAACACCTCCTCGCCCTTCTCCACCCGGTCGCCGGCCTGCTTGAGCCAGACATCGATGCGGCCTTCGGTCATCGAAAGCCCCCACTTGGGCATTGTCAAGGTATGGATCATGCAGCATTCCTCCTGTCGGCGATCTTCAGCACCGCGGCTTCGACCTTCGCCGCGTTGGGGATGTACAGGTCTTCCAGGGCATCCGAAAACGGCACCGGCGTGTGCGGCGCAGTGACCATCTCGATCGGCGCACGCAGGAAAGAAAAGCCTTGCTGGGCCACCGACGCACTGATGTCGGTGGCGATGGAACAACGTGGGTTGGACTCGTCGATCACCACCAGGCGCCCGGTTTTTTCCACACTCTCAAGGATGCTGTCTTCGTCCAGCGGGCTAGTGGTACGCAGGTCCAACACCTCGCAGTCGATGCCCTGGCGCGCCAAGTTGGCGGCGGCTTCCAGGGCGACTTGCACCATGCGACCGTAGGTCACCAGGGTCACATCGCGACCTTCGCGTACAAAATTGGCCTCGCCGAACGGCACGGTGTAGAGCTCTTCCGGCACTTCGCCTTGCAGGCTGTAGAGCATCTTGTGTTCGAGGAAGATCACCGGGTCGTTGTCGCGGATCGCCTGGATCAACATGCCCTTGGCGTCATATGGCGTAGCCGGGCATACCACCTTGAGACCGGGAATATGCGTCCACATCGAGGTGAGCATTTGCGAGTGCTGGGCGGCCGCGCGCAGGCCGGCGCCGTACATGGCACGCACCACCAGTGGCGTGGTGGTCTTGCCGCCGAACATGTAGCGAAACTTGGCGGCCTGGTTGAGCAACTGGTCGAGGCAGCAGCCGATAAAGTCGACAAACATCAATTCGCACACCGGGCGCATGCCACGGGTGGCGGCGCCGACGGCCATGCCGACGTATCCGACTTCGGACAACGGCGCGTCGAGTACGCGCTCCGGGAACTCAGGGTAAAGGCCTTTGGTCACCCCTAGCACACCACCCCAGGCGTCCTGCTCGCCGGGCGAACCGGTACCGCCGGACACATCCTGGCCAATAATGAACACGCTCTGGTCCCGGCGCATTTCCTGGGCGAGGGCTTCGTTGATTGCCTGCTGATAGCTGATTTTGCGAGCCATGGGTTTTTCTCCACCTGTTGTTGTTATTAGCGGTAAGCGACGTAGACATCACTGAGCAGGTCGACGGCCTGGGGTTTGGGATCGGACTTGGCCAGGCGCACGGCGTCGTCGATCAACTGCGCGACCTCGCCGTCGATACGTTCGAACTGCGCGGTATCGAGCCAGCCTTCGGCATTGCAGCGCTGGCGGAACAGGGCGAGGCAGTCGTGGGATTCGCGCAGGTTCTTGACTTCATCCGGGCCGCGGTAGGTTTGTGCATCGCCTTCGAAGTGGCCATAGAAGCGGCTGAGCTTCACTTCCACCAATGTCGGCCCTTCGCCCTGGCGTGCGCGCTCCACCGCCACGCCCAGCGCCGCGTGCACCGCGAAGAAATCATTGCCATCGACAATCACTCCCGGCATGCCAAAGCCCACCGCCCGTTCGGCAATGTCCTTGCACGCCACCGACCAGCCGGAACCGGTGGCCTCTGCATAGCCGTTGTTCTCGGCGACGAACAGGCACGGCAGCTTCATGATCGACGCAAGGTTCATCGCCTCGAACACCGCGCCCTCGTTGGAACCGCCGTCGCCGAAGAAAGCCACGGCCACGCCCTGGCTGCCCTTGAGCTTGGAGGCCAGCGCAGCGCCTGCCGCCAACGGAGCACCGGCACCGACAATGCCGTTGGCGCCGAGCATGCCCTTCTCCTGGTCGGCAATATGCATCGAGCCGCCCTTGCCGCCGCACACGCCGGTTTTCTTGCCGTAGATCTCGGCCATCATGCCGAACACATCCACGCCCTTGGCGATGCAATGGCCATGACCACGGTGATTGGAGGCGATGCAATCTTCATCGTTGAGGTGCGCCATGACCCCGGCGGCGCTGGCTTCCTGACCGGCATACAGGTGCACGAAACCAGGGATCTCACCGGTGGCGAATTCCACATGCAGGCGTTCTTCGAAATCACGGATGGTGCGCATCACCGTATAGGCATGCAGCAATTGATCAGTAGACAGGTGAGTGGACATCTTGTTGTTCTCCAGGTTGTCTCGACACACAAAGGCTGGCTGTGGCCAGCTGTAAGCTCTTGAGCACAGGCTGTGCCAAGGCACACAAATAACAGGCAAAGCCTTGATGCAGAGCAGTGCCGCACGATTGTGCCGCAGCGCCATGCCCGCGCAGAATGAGACCCCGCATTGCACTGTGCAGGCCCCGTCTCAGAATGACTGAGACGCTGCGTCTCAACCCCGGCTGTTGGTCCGGCCAACCTTGTCGGTCGGCCCCCAAGGGCGCTTAATGGCGGGTATAACAACAATGATCGAGAACCGGAGGCCTTATGCTCGCCGCGAACTCCAGAGAACACGTCGACTGCGTCAGTCGCGTGGTCCGCAATGCCGATCGATTGCCCCAGACGCCGGTGCCGTCGCTGATTTTCGATTCATGGCGCCGTTCCATGGAGCAATACCACCTCGACCCCGGGTCGCTGCAGGGGCCGCGCATTCTCACCGAACCCTTGCTCAAGGAATGCCGCGAGCGCGCCGAGCTGTTCATGCGCATCGCCGGCGAAGAAGTCGGGCAACTGCACCACCGTTTGCGCCATGCCGACTACTGCGTGATGCTTACCGACGCCCAGGGCCAGACCCTCGACCACCGCGTGGACACCGCCATTCGCAGCGACTGTCGCAAAGCCGGCCTGTACCTCGGTACCTGCTGGTCGGAAGCCGAGGAAGGCACCTGCGGCGTGGCCACGGTGCTGACCAGCAAAGCCGCCGTGACCGTGCACAAGCGCGATCATTTCCGTGCCGCCTTTATCGGCCTGACCTGCTCCGCCGCCCCGATCTTCGATCCCCAGGGCAACCTGCTGGGGGTAATGGACGCCTCGGCGCTCAAATCCCCGGATGACCGGCGCAGCCAGCACCTGGTGCGGCAGATGGTGGCGCAGAGTGCGCAAGCCATCGAAAACGCCTTCTTCATGCACAGCGCCCGCGAGCATTGGGTGCTCCAGGCCCACAGCACACCGGGCTATGTGGACAGCCAGCCGGACCTGCTGCTGGCTTGGGATCAGGACGGTCGGCTACAGGCCATGAACAGCAAGGCACGCCAGGCATTGCGCCGGCGCTTCGCCCAGGTGCCCGACTACATCGGTGAAATGTTCGACCTGGATGCGTTGCGCTCGGTGACGGACGAATCGACCCAACACCTGCCATGGCTGGGCGAGCCTGGCGTATTGCACGTGCGGGTCAATACCCCGCGACGCAAACCGCCGCGAGCCGTTGCGCACACTAAAGTCGACCCCCGGGTGGAAGAACACCTGCGCCTGGCCGTGCGCGTCAAGGACCGCAACCTGCCGGTGCTGGTGCAGGGTGAAACCGGTGCCGGTAAGGAAGTTTTCGCTCGCCAACTGCACGAACGCAGCGCCCGGCGTGCGGGGCCCTTTGTGGCGGTGAACTGCGCGGCGATCCCCGAGAACCTGATTGAAAGCGAGCTGTTCGGCTACGTGGCCGGCGCCTTTACCGGTGCCTCCAGCAAAGGCATGCCGGGGCTGTTGGTGCAGGCCGATGGCGGCACCCTGTTCCTCGATGAAATCGGCGATATGCCGCTGGCGTTGCAGACGCGCCTGCTGCGGGTGATAGCCGAGGGTGAAATCGCGCCCCTGGGCGGGGCCAAAACCCGCTCGGTAGACGTTCAGGTGATCTGCGCCAGCCACCGCGACCTCGCCGTGCTGGTCAGCGACGGGCGCTTTCGCGAAGACCTGTACTTCCGCCTCGGCTGCGCACGCTTCTGCCTGCCGCCGCTGCGCGAGCGCAGCGACAAGCTGGCGTTGATCAACCGGCTGGTGGAGCAGCAAGCGCGCAGCAGCGGCGTCGCGGTGGGCATCGGCCAGGCCGCGCTGGAACGCCTGCTGGGCTATGCCTGGCCGGGCAATGTGCGCCAGCTGCACCATGTGCTTGCGTATGCCTGTGCAGTGTGTGAAGGCGGCACGATTCAGCTGGCGGACTTGCCGGTGGAAGTGCGTGGGGAGCAGGTCGAGACGCTGACCGAGCACAGCGTCAGCCCGGAGCGGCAGGTGGTGCTGGACGCGTTAATCCGGCATCGCTGGAAGCCGTTGCCGACGGCGCAGTCGCTGGGGATTTCCCGGGCCACCCTCTACCGCCGAGTCAACCAACTGGGCATCGACATGCCCGGCAAGCAATGACACAGCGGGATCAGAAATGTGGGAGGGGCGGTGCGACTTGCTCCTTCAGCTTATAGCTATCTAACTGATGCACCGCGATCCAAATGTCGGAGGGGCTTCCTCGCGATGGCGGCCTGACAGCCTAACCAGAAACAAGGTCGCGACTCAAAAGCCCCACGCCCGTGACTGTTCAGAGAGTGTTCATTCTGGGCGCAATAGTTTCAATCACAAGAGTTCGACGTGCCCCCCAAGTTTTTATTGCCTAGAGGTTTAGCGTCAGCTGCTGTTCCTGGGCAAAGCCCTTTAGCCACGACGCGCGCATTGCAGGATGGTGGTAAGGGCAGTCATACACCCGTAGCCCTTTCCGCGCAGCGGTCATACCAGCGGAAAAAACCTCACGGTGAGGGTTGTTGAAACTTCGCCTGTCAGCGGCTTTAGTTAAGCATGCGTTATCACCCATGCCGGTTGTTCCTCGATGCTCAACTTCATCTTTCAGCACACCCGCGCATGGCGCGATTTTTTTTGAGAAAGTGTTTCAGCTAGGAGCCGGTGTGTCGAACCATTCGGTTGCCCTCAGCCAATGTACGAAGCATTCAATTGACTGACCACTTCGTGCTTGCAACTCGCCTAGATCGCCGTAAAGTGCAATATCCTCGCACTCTTCATCCCAGTTTAAATGTTCAAAATAGTTGGTGTCGTAGCGATCCGGATTGAGAAGCTCCTGCAAGAATTTCCGCGCAATTATTGAACTCATGTCGCTGTAATCCTCAGCCCAGACGTCACCATCACGCCAACCAGCTTTTACCCAAGAGGCGAGTTGAATGTTCTCGGTGATACCGTAGAAGTCTGCTGCGTTTACACTACTCTCATCCGAGTACCGCCAATACAGCCGTCCCAACTTAGGATGATCTGCTGCTATCAGTAGCCACCCATCTGGGCACCTCACCTCTTCATCGTCCTGCATTGTCATACACCTTCAGGCTTCATGTTGGGGGAGAGGAAAACGAAAAGTAATTCCCCTCCACCACAAACATCACGATTGGGGCGCCAAAATTACGCCCTAGAAATCAGAATGGTCGGTCGGGGTCCGGATAGTCGTCAAAATCAGTTGCAGGCTGATGACTGGGTTGATCGCGTGGAGTGCTGCTCTGATTTTGCGACTGCGACTGCGACTGCGACTGCGACTGCGACAACGTCACGTCCGAAATCCTGTGCGGCAGAATAGCGACACGGGAGGCTTGAACCTTCAGAGCTGCATTTTCTTCGCCTTCTTTCTCCCAGCGGTCCATCACGGCACGGCCGGAAACCAGCACTCGCATACCTTTCTGGAACAGTTGCGAATAATGCTCGGCGTCCTTGTGCCACCACTCCACGTTCGCCCAAAAACCGCCACGATCTTCGTAGCCGCCTTTGCCATCCGGAATCGAGTTGTCGAAGTAAACGTTGGCTCGCATGAGTCGACGTGGATCTTTATTGCCGTTCGGGAATTCTTTGAATTCCGGTGCAGAACCGATATTGCCTTCCCAGCCTTGTACGGGCGTGCCCATGAGTATTCTCCGAGGTTATTGGTGTTGCGTTGGGTTGTTGAGCTGCTGCAGGCGAGCGGTATACACGGCCTCTGCCTGGCCCATTTTTTCTGCGCACTCGGCGGCCTGTTTGGTGATCGAGTGCAGCAAACTCATTTGCATGTTCAAGGTGATGCGCTGCAGTTCCATCACGTAAAGATCCTGCAGCATGGATTCCGGTGTTCTGGGTGAGCCCATCATTTCTGCCCAAACCCCTACGCCCATGCGCCGATCTGTCACCTGCTGCCATCTCAAAAACTGGGTACCGGCTTGGGTGTTCTGCTCAGTCAATCGCACTGGAACAAGGGTGAATGGATATCGACGGGCTTGGCTCAGTACTTCCTGGGCGAGAGCTTTTAGGTCCGATTCTTGAACTCGGCAAAGATCGGCAAATTGGGTCAGCTCCCCCTTACCTTTAAAAGGCTTTAAAAGGCCTTTTAGTGAGGCGGCCTGTTGCAGTCGCTGGAAGGCTTCCTGTTGCAGTGGCCGGAAGGCGGTCTGTTGCAGCGACCCATCATTGGAGGGAATCTGGCCCATGCTCTTTAACCCTCAACGGAGTCATCGAGATGATCATCCGTCTCGGTTTGCTGCTGACCGCGGATGATCGGTGGAGCGAAATTCGAACGGCGGGTGCCTTCCAGGATGTCCTGTGGCAGCTCACCGTAGCGCTCGTACATTTTGCGGGCTGCTTCAGCTTTGGCATTGTTTGCCGCGAAGTCGTCGCGAGCAGCGCCTGAGTACTTATAGATCTGGGCCAGGCCAAACAGTCTCCGCAGTACCGCTGCGCCTTCATCAATCCAGGTTTCCATGTCGTGCCGCCCGACAAGGCCAACGTGCTGGGCCAGCAAAATGCGTCTGACAATTTCGTCGTAGTTCGTCAGCAGGTACACAGCCTGAAATCCGAGGGGATTGGAGATGTACAGCGGGAGGCTGACAGGCTGGATTGAAAGGTTTTCGCTAATGCTGATGGCCGGCGGAAGGGAGGCCATGGCTGTGTCCAGGCGATCTTCGATGGTCTTTAACGCTTCCTTGGAATCGTTGATCTTCTCTTCGAGGAGGATCATCCACCAGTCAGAATAGGGATCATCCTGTTGGGCGCCTCGAGACATTCGGTTGACGACAGTGCAGAACCCTGACAGACCGATGATGCCGGCTTTGAGGTCATTTTTAGGGCGCCCCATCCATATACGAGCGGCATGGTGGGTGTGTAGGGTGAGCTTCACATCGCTGCGCAGTGAACCGATGTTGAGCCGGAAGTTATCAGCCATGGTGCAGTGTTTCCTTGGGAAGAGGATTGACGTACCCATGCTGCAATTTGGCTATAGGAGACGCAGCATTAAATAAGTAGCCCGATGGAAGGGGATTTGTTGTGGCCTCTGTATATAGGAATAGCTGTAACTCGCCAGTGAGCTGATATCCACCACCGATTTCGGACTCCTTCATTGCGGTGCGGGCCGAATCACTTGCAGAGCCGCCCAACCGATGCTGAATCCTGCCAAGGTGTTGCGGGCCGCAACACTTATATGGCTACCACCTCCGGTGCCGGATCTTGTCAGGGTGTTGTGGGCCACAACACTTGCTGTGTCCCCGGCACCGATATCGGAGCCTGTCGAGGGCGATGCGGGCCGAATCACTTGCGTGACTGTTAGCAACGATCCGTGAGTCTGCCGAGGTGATTCGGGCCGAATCGCTCGCGTGACTGCCAGCAACGATGTCGGATGTTGGCTGGGTGAAGTAGGCGACATCACTTGCAGGAAGTTCACCACCAGTGTGGGATCTTGCCAGAGTGATTCGGGCCGAATCGCTCGCGTGACTGCCAGCAACGATGTCGGATGTTGGCTGGGTGATGTAGGCGACATCACTTGCAGAAAGTTCACCACCAGTGTGGGATCTTGCCAAAGTGATGCGGGCCGAATCGCTCGCATGACTGTCAGCAACGATGTCGGATGTTGGCTGGGTGAAGTAGGCGACATCACTTGCAGGAAGTTCACCACCAGTGTGGGATCTTGCCAGAGTGATTCGGGCCGAATCACTTGCGTGACTGTCAGCAACGATCCGGGAGTCTGCCGAGGTGATTCGGGCCGAATCGCACGCGTGACTGCCAGCAACGCTGTCGGATGTTGGCTGGGTGAAGTAGGCGACATCACTTGCAGGAAGTTCACCACCAATGTGGGATCTTGCCAGAGTGATTCGGGCCGAATCACTCGCAAGAGCGCCGTCATCGATGCCGGATACCGACTGGGTGATGCTGGCCACATCACTTGATGTGTTTGCGGTACGGATGCCAGATTTTAACTGGGCGTTGCGGGTCGCAACTTTTCGATAAGCTAGTTTTCCTCCCGGCTTCATGGGTTTGTCCCCCGACTCGGTTTCAGCAAATGCAACATTCCGCTGAGTGTGTGTTTCGCGGTTTGTATCGACTCAGGGCTACGCGGCTGAGTTACCGTCTTCGTCGGCTGCTCTGCGCCCTCTGGCGGGGCTGAAGCGTCTTGAGGCCCGGGGCTCGCTTTTGCCTTGTCGTCAGGGTTCCATTGGCTGTTGAAATCGCCGCGAACGGCCATGCCGACTAGCGTCATCAAGTATCCAAGCGGGTTTCGGACCCCTCCCGAGTCACAGCGATGGACCCATTGTTTGATGAGCGCCGTTTTCAATTCTGCTGGAACCTTTTGGAGCGCCAGGACCGCGTTCTGTTTTTGCTCGACCGGTAGTCGATGCAGTGCACCGAGCAAATCGGCAGCGATGTCGTTTGGTGCGGGCGGTACATGTACAGAGCTTTTACAAACATCTTTGTGTGTATCTGTATACGTACTATATGAGTTCGGATGCCGAACTAAGCCCGAACTCAGTGATTTACGGCTGAGTTCGGCATCCGAACTCTGCTCCAAAGCGATTCGCTCTTCGCCTTTTTCACTGAGTTCGGTATCCGAACTCAGTGGAGATAGAGCTATATTTTGCTGAGTTCGGATTCCGAACTCAGTCGCTTTAGGTACGACTGGCGCCTGCGCTTTGGTCCAAACCTGGCTATTCATGCGGGATTCGATGATGTCCAGCCTGCTAGGTAAGCGTTGGCCAACGTCAGGATCAGCTGCAAATTCCTTCCAGGCAATTTCCGCTACTTCGCGAATCACCTTGGTCTGGTGCTGCATTGACTGCGCGAGTAGCTGCAAGTAGTCCTTGTCGAACTCTAGAGCTTCGGCCGGTGTGACCGGTTCGTCATGAAGCAGGTAGACGTTGCCTTGCACTTGTCCACTCAGGTCATTGCGCACCCGTCGCCCAAGGCTAAGCCAACGGGTGAGACGTAAGGTGACTAATGCTTTTGATACAGTTTCACGTGAGGCAGGCCTACCGGGTTGCATACCCAAATATGGCCGCAGTTGGTCGTAGGTAGGGAACGCCGTAAGGCCGTCGTCATTGATCAGTAGGCGAAATACCTGCCAGGTGTTTCTTTCAAGCGGGGTTAAGCGATCATCCAAAAGCAATCGGCGAGGTACCGTTTCGTGTGGGTTCCCGCTGAAAATAATTCCGGAGTAGGGGGGAAACCCTTCAATCCCCGGAGGCGCCGACTCTTTTTTCTGAAGCAAGTGAGCTTCAAGGTGACCCGAGGCCGAGTCTAAAAGCGTCGACAAGCGGAGCCGAGACAACCTCATAATACAGAGTCACCTTCCACCGATGTCGCTGCAGGCTGTGCAAGTCGTTGAGAAGACACAAGCTGTAGCCTTCTCGGAAGGCCAGGGTTTGCAGGAGGGTAAAGCCCTTCCTTTATCCAGGACTGAATGCGATGCCAGATGATGGCCAGGCTGAGGTTTTCGTGGGTTTCATCTTGGCTAGTATCCTGTGGAGCATTGAGTTCCTCGGCGACTAACATGGCGATGTCCAGCAACGCGAGACTGTCGCCAAGCTCTACCTGATGCTCTTGCATTAGGTGCGTCCATCGGTACCAAAGCTGAGCGTCCATCTCCTCACTGAATTCGCGCCAACGGCCACGACGTGCCGTCACGCCGATCATGAGGCGTTGAAGTGCCACATCCTGCGGAGACAGCCCGAAGAACTGTTGCAGCATTTGAGTGGTCGCGCCAAGTCGCAACGCACGTTCAATCATGCGCACTTCTTCATCAGAACGCTGCGCGCCTGACAGTAGTTTTTTTACCATGTCCCCATCAATGGTGACGTTGCACCAAGACACGGGAGTGTTAAGCAGCAAGCTCAGTACTGAAGGTTGTTGGAGCTGAGCCAATATCTCTGGCTCCAGGCCCATTTCGATGCAGCGCCGAAGTTGACCATTACGCATGTGATGAAGCACCTGTGACAGGATTGCTTCATTTATTGGTGTCTTGGACATGACGACTCCCCCTTGTAGAGTCCGTGTGTTAACTGGCTGAATTCGGACCGTTGTTGGCGACTGACTGGATTTCCAGGTCAATCAAACGTCTTGCGAGACGAATAATGCGGAACAGCTTCACTAGAGCGCCGTCGCTGAGACGGCATTCACTTTCAGGGGGCTGATCTTTTGTGTGAGGCTGACCTAGTAAGATCTGGCCCAGCCCGGCTGCGAACTCAAAGTCAGCCAACGCGTCGATTTGAAGCTCGGGCTGCTGCTGAATCATTTTCAGTACGATGGCCATCGAGCCGCTCAAAGACTGGAGCAGCGTCAAGGTATGTTGGGCTGTGGCAGTAATTTCGACTTCCGCTTCGGGGTGTCGGTAGCTGAACCCGACGCCACCATCGATATCGATAAATTGACCTGGGGCTTTGACCGAGCTGGCTATTTCGCGAGCCAATTGAGCGATGTGCTGACGCAGGGTCTCGGTATTGTCTATTTCGCGTTCGATGTACCAAAGGTCAGAAATGGGATTGAGCCCGCCAGCTTGAACAGGGATGGCCACCAAGGCATTGGAGGCGAAGTCGGGCAAGACCTCACCGTCAAGCGCAGCGAGCTCCCGTTTCATCTTGTCGACTCTGGGAGAAGTCTTCACAGGGCTCGCAACGTGCCCATCGATACGTGCTTGGCGCTCTTGTGGGCTCATTTGCTCCTGCGGAGCAGGTGCCAGTTGCTGTTGCACCCTTTGAGGTGAAGGACTCTCTTTGGAGGGCGTCGTCTTATGTGTGCTGCCCCCCGAAGTAGTAGGGGGTAGTTGTAGAGTGTTCTGATTAGACTCAATGCCATTGTTTGAAACGTTAAGTTGAGTCCCCCCCTCAAATTGCGATGCAGGGTACTGTGGCAGCTCAAGAACCGGCGTAGACCGACGCAATTGGTCCTGGTTCTGAGTGATTTCCAACAGTATCTGCTCGTAACCGAGGTTCAGCGGCTTTTTAAGCTGATCTATCAATTCGTCCTGAAATCGCTGAAATAGAAATTCTTCAGCGTCGCCCTCAAACTGGGACAGTACATCTTGGAAAAGCGTATCGAAATCAAGGTGCTGCTCCTGCTCTTGATAATTACGATCCCAGCACTGAAGGGCTGTTTTGCGTAATGCTAGAAGTCTCGTAATACGGTCTACTCCAAGCCCTGAATAAAGCAGGTTTGGAGCAGCAGGCAGTAAGTGTCGGATTGTTTCCAGCATTTTGCTGATGTGTGATTGTGAAACTGGATATCCATCAGCGGCCAGTCGTCTTGCAAGTTCACGTTGAGAGATCGATTCTCCAGCTTCAGCCTCATACAACACTTTTGCTTTATCGACACCAATAGCTCGCTCAATGAACAGGAGCTGGCCTTGCAGGTCGTTTTCAGCCAAGTGGCCGGTGAGCGAAATGATTTCGCCCCGAACGGCGTCCCAGGGGCGAAATAGGCAGTGGAACTTGAAATATTTCTCGTCGCCGGTCTCACGATACAACTCGTTTAAAATTGCCAGACGCGTGTTGCCGCCGTTGCGGATCCGGTACTTATTTTCCCCAGGTTTACGGGTTACGGGAGGTGGCGTATCGAGACCCCGATTCCGTATCGACTCTTTAATTTCATCGTACTTGGGGTTACGCGTCGTCCTTGGGTTTTCGTCATACGGCAGCGTTTCGTCGAGGGTCAACAGCATGGGGGTATCGACGATGGGGTCACTCATTCGCTCTGCCACCGGCGACTTCGATTCAAACGCCGGCAGCAACAGCTTATCTTTCATGGTCTGGGCCAAAGACGCTTTCATACTCTGGCTCCTGGCTGCTCGTAAACCGGGCTTGCCGCCAAGAGCTGGTCAATGATTTTCAAAGCGCGATCCAGAGCGGCTTCAAGTTCGGCAGTTGTCTCCAGCCGATAAACAATTTCTGAGTTCATCGACCTGGCGTTGTCACGTGCTTCCAACGCGATGCGTTCGCGCATCCCGTCGGGAAGGCGAATAACGAATTTTTCTTCATGCAGACGCTTTGGTTTGTTACTCATGGTGGGCTCCGATGCATAGGGTAGAAAGTGTGTTCAGCGACGTTTCAACTGATCAGAGAGTTGGGTAGGTAACCCCTTGATGACTAATGAATTGGACGCCTCGTCGTACTCGATCTTGTCCCCTAGCAGATGCGCTTCAAAACTGATGGACAAGCCTTCGGCACGGCCGGTGAACCGACGGAATTGGTTGAGAGTGCGTTTATCCAGGGGGATTTCCGGCGACAGGCCGTAGTCCTTATTGCGGATATGGTCGTAGAACGCCTTGGGACGATCTTCATCGATCAAGCCCGACAGTTCCTCCAGGCCCATGGGTTCACCGAGCTTGGCCTGGCTGGTGGCGTAGTCCACCAGGGCCTTGGTTTTCTCGCGGGCCGATTCGTCTGGCAGGTCTTCTTTTTCAACGAAGTCGCTGAACGCCTTGAGGAGGGTGCGGGTTTCGCCCGGGCCGTCGACGCCTTCCATGCAGCCAATGAAGTCGCTGAAATACCCCGAGATCTTCTTACCGTTCTTGCCTTTGATGTACGAGATGTACTGCTTGGACTGCTTGTTGTTCTGCCACTCGGACAAGTTGATACGCGCCGCAAGGTGCAACTGTCCAACGTTCAGGTGGCGTGAAGGAGTGACGTCCAGGTCGTCAGTAACCACCACGCCTTCACTGTGATGGAGCAGGGCGACAGTTAGGTAGTCGGTCATGCCTTGCTGGTAATGGGCAAACAGTACGTGGCCACCGGTGGAGAGGTTGGATTCTTCCATCAGCTTTTGCAGATGCTCGACCGCCGTGTGGCTGAAGGCGGTGAAGTCCTGGCCACCTTCAAAGTACTGCTTTAACCAGCCGCTAAACGGGTGCGCGCCGGACTCGGCATGGAAAAAACCCCAGGCCTTGCCTTGTTTGGCGTTATAGCTCTCGTTGAGGTTGGCAAGCATGTCCTCAATGGCGACCGATTCGGATAGCTCCGAATCGCGTGCCTGGAGAACAGCTGGTGTGCCATCGGGTTTTTTGTCGATCAGGTGGACGATGCAATGACGGATAGGCATTAGATTGCCTCCTGCGAATGTATGGTTTGAGCTCGATCAGCACGACGAATACGGGCTTTGGCATTGAGGCCTGAGCGGTAATCGCTTGCGGTTGATGAGGTGTAAATCGATCCAAGGCCAGACTTCGTGAACTTGATGTGGCCACCTTGAGTGCGAGACACCGTCCAGCCATTCGCTTCAGCAAACTTCACGAGTACACGAAGGCTCTCGCTTTTTCCGCGTAGGAGATTGGTGGTCATAGCTCTGCATCCCTGTCTGCCAGAACGTTACCGGCCTGGATCGCGATGATTTCAGCCTGGTCGCCAGGAAACTTGGTGCCGAGCTCATGCAAAAAGTGACGCGTAGCCTCACGTGCTCCAGGCACGCGGAACACCACGCTGCAGTGCTGAACTTCCGCGGGGTGTTGTAGGTGAGACATGACGCCCACTTTCAGCGAGCAGCACTGGAGGTAGCGGGGCACCCAAACCGACCAGAAGTAGCTGGATAGCAAGGCGCCCGCGCAGAGCAGTTCAACGGTAATTGTTGCGCTGGGCGTGTTGGTGAGCTCGACGTAGCAGAGCTTCTCAAACTCCAACAGATCCTCACGCATGCTCATTGGGACCACGGTGGTGTGGTCACGAGCAAGGCGGCCGATCGCTTGAGCTAATGCGTCGAGCTCCACTGGGTTGATCCCAGATTTATGGGCGTGAGCCACGGCAGAGGCTTCGAACACCGCACCGGCATGGATACTAGGAAATAGCTCGACGCTACTGTGCATCCGACACCTCCTGAAGCTCCTCGATGTCATAGCTATTGCAAGTAGGGCAAATAAGCTCGTCCACTTCACCGTCGGGTAAGGCTGGAGCCCCATTCACTTGATGTTTCGGGTGGTGGCTATCGCATTGAAGGCACCGGTGAGTGATGCGGACGAGAGTATTCATCGCTGAGGAATGCTTTTTCATAGTTGAGCCCCTTGCCAGCCGGCGCTGGGACTGAGGTTGGCAAATCGGGTCTGGTTGGCGATGAAAGCTGTTCGGACGGTTCCAGTTGGGCCGTTACGCGCCTTGCCGAGAATGATTTCTGCAATGCCTTTGTGTTCGCTCTGAGGGTGGTACACCTCGTCCCGGTAGACGAACATAATCAGGTCAGCGTCCTGTTCAATTGCACCGCTATCACGCAGGTCTGCGTTGATCGGACGCTTATTTGGCCGTCGCTCCAATTCCCGGTTGAGCTGGGAAAGCGCAACCACCGGGCAATTCATCTCTTTCGCCAGGGCCTTGAGGGACTGGGATATAGCGCTGATCTCGTTGGCTCTGTTTTCCTGACCTGGGCAGCGCATGAGCTGCAGGTAATCGATCAGGATCAAGCTCGGGTGCCCGAAGCGACGAGCTGCTCGACGAGATTTGGCTCTGATTACTGCAGGCGTGAGCGCTGATGAGTCGTCGATGACCAGGCGCTCGCCATAGCCATTGATACGTGAAACAGCTGCAGTCAGCTTCGGCCAATCATCATCATCGAGCTTGCCCTTCAATAGCCTGCCCAGATCGATATGGCCTAGGATGCCCATCAATCGATACATCAATGCTTTGGCCGGCATTTCCATGCTGAAAACCTGAACTGTACGATCAAGCTTTGCCTGCAGAGCCGTATCTATGAAGTTCAAGGCCAGAGAGGTCTTCCCCATAGACGGGCGCGCGCCGAGGATGATCAGGTCGGCTTCTTGAAAACCCGACGTCAGCTCGTCCAGGTCCTCCAGGCCTGAAGGCAGGCCGGTCACGGTGATATTGCCGTTGAAATGCTCGTCTATTTGTTCGACGACGTTCGTCAGGCACTGGTTGATATTGACGAATTCCGTTGCGCTCTTGCCCTCACCCAGAGCGAACAGTTGCTGTTCAATTGATTCTTGAACATTTTCCGCACTTGCCAACGGGTCTGTCGCCTCGCGAGAGCATTGGTATCCAAGGGACATGAGCTGTCTGAGCCGAGAGCGATTACGCACGATGGATGCGTAATGCTCGATGTTGGCTACAGACGGCGTATTTTTGGCCAGCTCGCCCAGATAGCTCAGCCCTCCGGCTTCGTCTGGCTCCTCCAACGCGTTGTGGACGGTGACGATGTCGAACGGAATCGACTTGTCAGCAAGGCTTGCCATTGTCCGGAACAACAACCGATGGTCGTGTCGAAAAAAATCAGAGGCATCCAGTTTGTCCGCGACGAGATCCCAGGTGTTGTTGTCGAGCAGTAGCCCACCTAACACACCTTGTTCAGCCTCTACGGAGTAGGGCGGTGATAGGTCAAGGTGATTCATTTCCCTGACTCCTGACCTATCTGAAGAAAACCACTCCCGTTGCGTGCCCCCAGGGCTTTGACCATGTCGACTTCAACCTTCGCTGAATTGATCATGACCTGAGCAACCTCCGCTACCGCTTTAGCCCGTTCAATTTCCATTGGTTTTTCCGGGTCCAGGAGGCTCTCGATCGCGACGAACAGGTGATTACGTAGATCTTCAATCTTGTTCTTCATTTTCAACCTCCCGGATGGTGCGTTTGAGTTTGCCGATAGCGCGTATTGCGGATTTCAGCTCTTCCGGATACCGATGAATGGTGTTACGACGCATGCGTTCTGCCCTCGTCAGCAACTCCAGGTTATTCAGGGCTATATGGGCCTTGTTGCCGTCCTTGAAGCACACGCACATGTTTAAAGGGACTGGTCCGTGATGCTCCTCCCAGAGCAGTACGTGCACCGCTTTCCAGTCAACGGGCGGATAACCTGTATCGGTGATTTTCTTCTGCTGATAGCCGTCAGGAGTCGTGCGCAGGCTGCCAACAGGGAGCCAGTTCCCTGGTTTATTCCCCGCCTTAAACTGCGTTTGAGTCATGCGGCCAGAGGAGGGGAGCCCCTTGAGGCCCTTATTCCACGGGACAAAACCCTTGGGAAAGCGGAATTCAGCGCCCAACTTGCCGTCAAGCCGGCCACAGAGACTACTGCGAAGAAACTCGGTGCTTTTGCTCAAACCCAGCCGTTTGGCTTTGGCGTAGACCTGATAGACGCTGAACCCCAATTCGGCGGCTAGGACATGAGTCGGTTCATCGGGATAACGGGCAATGAGCGTGCGCTCTTCTGCCTCACTCCAAACATGGTGTTTGTGAACCGGGGTAAGCCCAAGCTGGGATCTGGCTTGTTCCAGCGCAGCCATGGCCAAAGGTGAAAGCGAATGAGTTCTCATTGGCTCCCCCCATGCCCAAGGGCTCCTTGCGACTGCTGTCCAACACCACGATGCAGCCTGGCATGCTTGCCCTGGTCCCATCCCGCTTGCAAAGAGCGGGTGTCATGACCTTTGGCTTCGATGGGCTTGATAATGGCTAGTGTTAGTTTTGGATGGTGCCATTCCAGGTAGGCTTGGATCTCTAGCGCAGTGTTTTCGTCTATCCCGCCTGCAAACTGGTTCACCTTGGAGGCGACGGCATTGAGCCAGCCCTCGGCAAACAGTTGGCCGCGGTGGCGTTTGGTTTTCAGTTGGCAGCGCTTCTGCTGGGCAACATGAGCTCGTCGGGCTGCGACAAGCTGGTGATGCAGCGATGAATAGGTGTGAGCTGCCAGCTCGGGTGAAATACCTTTCCCCAAGAACTTGAAGGACCAGCCAAGTAACGGATTGAAATACGCCAAGTGGCTGCAATCGAAGGCTTGAGAGCAGATTGAAGCCAGGTGGTGCAGCCAATCCTGCGGTGCCCGACGGGTTTTGGTACCGACAATGGCTTCTTCGATTGTATGGGCAGCGACTTCGGTGTGTTCCAGGTTGTACTGCTTCATCAAATGGCGCGCTTGGCGAAGTGCAATTTCCACTTCGTTTGGGGCAGCGCCTTGTGACTTGGCCAGCGCCATGAGTTTGGCGACCTTGCTGAGGACTTTTTGCTTGTCCATCATTCACCCCCTTCCTGTTGAATGCGGGGGGAGAGCGCCTCAGACCACAGGCGAAGTGTTTCTTCCTCATCAGCAGATAGGTGAGTCCGGGCAAGACAGTCCGCAACCTTCTGTTTCAAGGCATCAAGACGGTCTTGAACACTTGAGCCATCGTCGTAAGCAATCTCTTGCTCAACAGATTGCACAACGTCATTACGCAGAGAGAGAACCCTGCTTATCCAGAAAGCACTTGGACTGGTCCAGCCAATAAGCTTTCGAGTTCTGGCAGGCGACAGGTAATCACGGAGCCTGAGATTGAACTCCCTAGGTGAATAACCATTCCTGAAAACGTCTGCGCGATTGAGCGTCAGCGCTGCTTTAAGAATATCTAGGAGAGGGTCCAAAGCCGTTGACTCAGGAACAAAAGGTTCTAGATATGTTTCAGCTACCAGGCGTTTGGCTTCGGCATATCGACTTTGCTGACGGTGTTTGGCTTGGCTTTCGTCGCGGCCGCGCTTTTCCTTCGCGTGCTTTATGTTCGAGTTCACTGACTCGATTAGCTTCGCTGCGTCTTGCAAAAGCTGAATCTGTTCAACGCTCAACTGGGCGCCAATCCGACCGGGCAGATGGCAACCGCTTGTCAGGGCTCTGATTTCTCGTGCGGTTCCACTGAGCTTGGCTTGCAAGCTGCGCAATTGCTGAGCGCTGTAGTACTTGCCAACCTCTAGGATGAGATCTGCAGTAATACTGCGGGCGTCGGTAATGGAGGGCTTCGCCATTTCAACGACCCTCCCTCACCAAGTTGGCTACCTTTTCCTCGGTCATGGCCTCGAAGCGGTCACGCCATTCTGGGAAAAGCTCGATGGCCAAACGGCGGATGACGACTAGGGCTGCCGGAGATATTCGGTTTGAAGGCTGTCGGTATTCCAGGCGATGTACTGGGACGCCCAGTGAAGAACCGCTACGAAACACCACTGCGCTGGGGACGACGCTATCCAGAACGTTGATTTCGTCATTGTCCTGGAAAATTTCCCGTACCGACTGCTCGATCATTTGCGCGTCAGTGGTTTGGTCGAGATTGTTGACGACGATCCGCACGGGAGGGATTTTCATGCCCAGGCGCCCATAGGCGCGCAGGCCGTCCAACATCTGCATGGTTCCCCGGCTGAACTCCCGAGCAGCGAGCATATTGGGCGGAAGCGGGGAGATGACCAAATCAGAGGCTAGGACCACCATTTCGAGCATGGCCGATCTGGCGCCTTGGGTGTCAATCAGCACCAGGTCGAAATGGTCTTTGAACGCTGGCATCAGGTTGGCGAGTCGCAACCGTCCGTCAGGTGCTTGCAGGAGTAGGCTGTTCAGTTGGTTGTTGATGTCGTTGGAAATGACAAGCGACAGGTTTGGAATCGCTGTGCTGGATATGATCTTGACTGATTCGGTGATATTGAATGCCAGCAGGTCGTAGATGCCGCCCAGAGCTTCATCGACCAATTGGTAATACGAGGAGAGTGAGGGCTGTGCAGGATCTAGGTCGATGAGGAGCACGCGCAGCCCTGCATCCGCACAAAAAGCGCCGAGGTTGGCCTCGATGGTGGTTTTGCCTACGCCGCCTTTGGTCGAAACGACCGCAGAGATTTTCATGGTTTGGAGCCTCTAATGTGGGTTCATTAGAGGCTGCGAGGCCACGGAAACAGCTATGTGTAGCGAACACGATCCTGGGCTCTGAAGCACTAAACCAATTGTCTTTTAACCAATTGGTCGTAGGTTCGAATCCCACACGACCCACCATTTTTGAGACCAGTTCACGCTGGAATCAGATCTTAAGATCAGAGGCCAAAAGCGCTGATCGAAGAAGGCGACTGAAAGGTCGCCTTTTTATTACCGGGGTATAGCGCAGTCCGGTAGCGCGCCTGCTTTGGGAGCAGGATGTCGGGAGTTCGAATCCCCCTACCCCGACCATATTAAAAATCCTCGTATCGAAAGATACGGGGATTTTTTTTGCCTGCGCGAAACTCAGGACCGATTGAAACACTGTGGGAGGGGCGATGCGACGATTCGACTCGCCCCCGATTACGCCAGGAGAACTACCTGTGATGCTTGCTCGCCAAACGCTATCGCAGCAGCCCCGATAGCAAGATACGAAAGCTGGCGATTGCCTGTGTCGATGCCTTGTGTGGATCCGCCGCGCCAGCGATCCACAGAGAAGCGTTCAACGCTGCACCATTGACCAGATAGGCAGTCGCCTGTGCATCTACCGGTTTGACGACGTTCTGGTCGATCAACGCTTGAATGCTACGCATAGTGCTGGCCAGGCAGGCGCTCTGGCTGGCCGTCCGCGCCGGATCGCCAAGAACCGCAGGGCCATCCAGCAGAACGATACGTTGAATTTCCGGGTTAAGTGCCAGCTTGATCCATTCGACACTTTCCTCGACGAACCCCTCCCAAGGCGTACTGGCCTGTTCTACAACTGCACGCAGGTGCGCAGAGGACTCTTCGTCTATCTGGGCAATAACGGCTTCCAGCAGGCCTTTCTTACCGCCGAAGTGGTGGTAGAGCGCACCGCGTGTCAGTTCGGCATCCGCTGTCAGATCCTCCATGGCGGTCTCGGCGTAGCCCTTTTCTGCAAAGGCTTTGCGGGCTGCAGCGATCAACTTGCTGCGTGTTGACGCAATCATATCCGCACGTTTTTGTCGCGCCATCAGGCTCTCCTTATCAATCACGGGTGCATTGACATGCGGTGCGTATGTTAATACATTAATTACATACACTTTGTATGTGAGTGCGGCGAAAGCTGCCCACCGGATCATTTGGTCAACCTGAGCGGGAGAAATGTAATGACAACGCTATCGAATCAGCAGGTCGTGCTGGCGGCGCGCCCGGATGGGGACCTGAAGCCATCCGATCTTCGCCTTGAAGATGTCGCAGTACCCATACCAGGCGAGCGCGAAGTTCTGCTGGAGACCATTTACCTCTCCATTGACCCCTATATGCGCTGGTGGATGAGGGCGGAAAAATCCTATAACGAGCCTATCGAGATCGACCAGGTCATCGTCGGCGCCACGGTGTCCCGGGTGAGGGAGTCCCATCATCCCGATTGGCCAGTCGGTGCGTGGGTATTGGCTTTTTCCGGGTGGAAACGCTTTGCCATTTCAGATGGCAGCGACCTGCGTCAACTTGATCCAGACCTGGCACCGCCTTCCACCGCATTGGGCGTACTGGGAATGACAGGTTTCACGGCCTATGCGGGTTTGCGCAACATTGGCAAGCCCAATCCCGGTGAAACCGTAGTGGTTGCTGCTGCGAGTGGCGCGGTCGGCTCTATGGTCGGACAAATCGCCCGCCTGCGTGGCGCTCGAGCGGTAGGCATTACTACCGGTGCGAAAAAGCTCGCCTACCTGAAGGACGAGCTGCATTTCGATGCAGTCGCCGATTACAACGCGCCGGACTTTGCAGAACAACTGGCCAACGCCTGCCCGGACGGCATTGATGTGTACTTTGAAAGCGTCGGCGGAAAAATCTGGGATGCTGTACTGCCGCTCTTGAATACTTACGCTCGCGTTCCTGTCTGCGGGATTATTTCTCAATACGAGAAACCGTCCGGCGCTCAGGAAAGCATTGATCGTCTATCCAATACGATGGCGCAGATAATGAGCAAGAGCCTTACCCTGCGCGGTTTCATCCAGACGGAATACGCTGAAGAGCAAATGGCAGATTTTCTCGAGGAGGCGGTCCAGTGGATCGCCGACGGCAAGTTGACTTATCGCGAGCAGATTACCCATGGGTTGCATACAGCGCCGCAAGCCTTGATTGACCAACTCAAGGGACGTAATTTTGGTAAAACGATTGTTCAGCTAGGCGAGCCATAACGTGCCCGCCAATGGAGTGATGGGCTGCGTAATTCTTTTTCAAAGCGTCCAGTGTTTTGAAGGGAAGCATTCAGGATGGGAAGTTGCAGATAACAGCTTGGCGGTATAGAGCGCCTTAAGGACAGCGATATGATCCGGTTAGCCGAAGCAAGTGATGAGTTCGAGATCAGACATTGCGCTGAACAAGCCTACGCGCGTTATGTGCCCGTGATCGGGCGCAAGCCAGCCCCGATGATCGCCGATTTCATCACGCAGATAGCGGCCGGAGTGGTCTATGTTGCGCTTGACGATCAAGCCAGGTTTCAGGGCTTTATTGTCTTCTATTTCAAGGACGGGTATTGCCTATTGGAGAACGTGGCAGTCCTCCCGAGCGCAGCCGGGCGGGGGGTTGGAAGGGCGCTGATCAGCTTTTGTGAAAAAGCCGCCAGCGCGCGCGGTGTGAACGCCGTTCATCTCTATACCAATGCGAAGATGGCAGACAACCTCTCGATATATCCCAAGCTTGGTTATGTAAAAGTAGCTGAGCGCATGGAGTATGGTTTCGATCGCGTTTACTTCGAAAAAAGCCTTACATAACCAGGCGCGTCTTGCCAGAGGCTGGTCCGGATGGCGATTTTGCGCGAGGTAGGTGGGGGCTTCACCGCCGTCTGTAGGAGCGAGCTTGCTCGCGAAAAACTCACAGGCACCGCGTTCATTCAGGAAACACGCGTTATCGTTGACGTTTTTCGCGAGCAAGCTCGCTCCTACCCCATTGTTTTATCTTGTCAGTGCAGTTTCAGGCGCGGCTCAGTCCCGCGTCCGATCTTGCTGCCCAGCATCAGCATCGCCGTGCGGAAAAAGCCATACAGCGCCATCTGGTGCATACGGTACAGCGACACGTAGAACATCCGCGCCAGCCAGCCCTCCAGCATCACACTGCCGGTCAGGTTACCCATCAAGTTACCCACGGCGGAAAAGCGCGACAGCGAGATCAGCGAGCCGTAGTCGGTGTATGTGTAGGTTGGCAGTTCCTTGCCTTCAATCCGCAGCTTCAGCGACTTGGCGAGCAATGAAGCCTGTTGGTGAGCGGCTTGCGCGCGTGGCGGCACATTGCGGTCGGTGCCTGGTTGCGGGCAGGCGGCGCAATCGCCAAAGGCAAAGATGTTTTCGTCGCGGGTGGTCTGCAGCGTCGGCAACACCTGCAGCTGGTTGATGCGGTTGGTCTCCAGGCCATCGATGTCCTTGAGAAAACCCGGTGCGCGGATCCCGGCAGCCCAGACTTTGAGGCTGGCCGGGATCACCTGGCCGCTGCTGGTGATCAGCGCGTCGGCGGTCACTTCGCTGACGGCCGAGTTGGTCAGCACGGTCACCCCGAGTTTTTCCAGGGTTTTATGCACCGGCCCGCCAATCCGCTCCGGCAGCGCGGGCAATACCCGTGGGCCGGCTTCGATCAGGGTGATGTGCATGTTTTCCGGCTTGATGCGGTCCAGGCCGTACGCCGCCAGCTCATGGGCGGCGTTATGCAGTTCCGCCGCCAGCTCAACGCCGGTGGCGCCGGCGCCGACGATGGCGACGCTGATTTGTTCGACCGTGTCGGTCTGCCCGGCGTGGGCGCGCAGGTAATGGTTGAGCAACTGCTGATGAAAGCGCTCGGCCTGTTTACGGGTGTCGAGGAACAGGCAATGTTGCGCGGCGCCCTCGGTGCCGAAATCGTTCGTGGTGCTGCCCACTGCAATGACCAGGCTGTCGTAGCCCAGGACGCGTGCAGGCACCAGTTCCCGGCCTTCTTCGTCGAGGGTGGCGGCCAGTTGGATTTTCTTCTGTTCGCGGTCAAGCCCGCTCATACGACCCAGCTGGAACTCGAAGTGGTTCCATTTCGCCTGGGCGACGTAATTGAGTTCGTCTTCCGAAGAGTTCAGCGAGCCGGCGGCTACTTCGTGCAGCAACGGCTTCCAGATATGCGTCAGGTTGGCGTCCACCAGCGTGATGCTGGCTTTGCCGCGTTTGCCCAGGGTCTTACCCAGGCGGGTCGCCAGCTCCAGGCCGCCGGCTCCGCCGCCGACGACAATAATACGATGGGTCATGGGGATATCTCGCAAGGCTAAAAGAAATCGGAGCAGTTACCCCCGCGAGCGCCAGGCAGCTCATAGCGTCAGGTAACTCAAAAGGCGGCTCAGCAAACCGAGCCCGATCACCACCACCAGCACCACACCAAGGAGCAGCCACGGCTTGAAAGGCTTGCGCTCGACTCGGTGCTGGGAGAGTTGCAGGTACTCTTCGACATGCTGTTGGTCATCGGGTTTCAGGCGGCTGCTCATAAAGGCCTCGTCAGGTAGACGTTGCAAAAGGGCGTCACGTTACAGCCTGTGGATCAAAGGCTGATGCCCACATCGAACACTATGCTGCGGCCCAGGTTGTTGCGCAAGAAATCCGGCGCGTCCGGATGAGCGAACAGCACCCGCGCAAAGGTCGGCCCCACCAGTGACAGGGAGCGCCAGCCCTGGCGCAGATATTCGGTTGGCGGCGGAAAGTGGCTGTTGAGGTCCAGCACTTCGCGCTTGAGGCTGGCGAAGGCGATGAGGTCCAGCTCCCCCAGGTCCATGCCGCGTTCCTTGTAGTTGTGCGCTTTCTTGCGCAGTGTCGGTGCCAGGCGCAACAGGAACTCATGGGCGGGGATGCGCCTTGGCTTGGCTTCGCGCCGCACCAGTTGGCTCAAGGAGAAAGCGCTGCGCCTGCGCAGCAATTCGTCGCGCCATTCGTCGTTCAGGCGGCGGCCTTCGTCCAATACAAAGAACACTTCAAAACTGGCGTCGCGAAACAGCACGTCCGGCGGCTCGGTGCCTGCGGCGTGGAATTCTTCGGCGCGATAGGGCACGTTCAAGCCTTGCAGCAGGCGCTGGCAGACCCAACGCTCACGCTCCCATTTGCGGGCATTGGACAGGAATGCGTTGGCTTGTTCGGCTGCTACGGTGAGCAAGCGCAAATAATCTGAGTCGTCCATCTGCCTAGCTTAGCGTTCAAATGATGACCGCAGGAAGTCTTGCTTTAAACGCGGGTGTAGACTGTTCATCTGGCAGCAAGCCCAGGGATGAGGTGTGCGGTGAGGCGGTCTATAAAGGTGGTGCATCTGTGATCAGTGCAGCTGTTCTAGCGCCCTCGACGCTCGGCATCGGCTGGTTGTTGTATGCCCCGCTGGTGATCTGGGCGATTGTGCGTGCGCCCTGGGTCGAACTGTTTGCCGACCGACGTCGCCAGCATTTGCTGTTCGGCACGGTGTTCGCGCTGTTCATGTTGTGGCTGGTGCGGCGGGATTTCGATACGGGCGTGTCGTACCACTTTATTGGCATGACCGCGGTGACCCTGTTGCTGGATTGGCCGCTCGCAATCGTCGGTGGGGTGGCCGCGCAGTTGGGGTTGGTATGGCTGGGGCGTCAGGACCTCGCCGCTGTCGGCGTCAATGGCCTGTTGTTGATTGGCCTTCCGGTACTCATCACTGAGCTTTGCGCGCGACTCGTGGAGCGGGCGCAACCGCGAAACCCCTTCGTGTATATCTTCTGTTCCGGTTTTTTCGCTGCGGCGCTGTCGGCGTTGCTTTGCCTGTTGGTCGGCCTGGGGTTGCTGTGGTTCGATGGTCGATTTGAAATGCCGCAATGGCTGGAGGATTTCGTCGGCTACCTGTGGCTGATCATCTTTCCCGAAGCGTTTATCAACGGCATGGTGATCAGTGCCCTGGTGGTGTTTTGCCCGGAATGGCTTGAGACTTTCAACCGCACCCGCTACCTCTCGGCGCCGTGGAAGGATGACGATTCAGCGCGTTGATCCAGATCAAAAAGGCGCCGAGCGCACAGGCCCATGCTCTGCGAAATTTCAGGAGCACCAATCATGAGTGTGTACGAATGGGCACGGCAGGAACTGCGCAGAAGCCAGGATGCCGCGCAGGAAATCGGTTTTGATCCAGGCCTGACCCTGCGCGCCATGCTCAGCGCGGTGGTGCAGCAGAGCAAGGGCGTTCGCAGCTTTGAAGACTTGGCCGACGAGTTGCAATACCTTGCGGAAAACCTCGACGACCAGCAGGAATATGCCTTTATGCGGCCTTAGTGGCGCGGCGGCAGGTCTTCGGAAAACAACTCGTCTTCGGCGTCCGGGGCTACCGGGATCTTGTGTTCTTCAGCGGCCCAGGCACCCAGGTCGATGAGTTTGCAACGGTCCGAGCAGAACGGCCGGTTGAGGTTGTCGGGTTTCCATTCCACGGGTGCACCGCAGGTTGGGCAGTCGACGGTCAAGGGTTGGCTCATGATCGGCCTCCACGCAAAGTAAGGTAAAAGTGGTGCAGTCGCTCGACCTCACCGTGCAGCCAGGCAAGGTCCTGGTCATTGACCAGTACGTCATCGGCATGGTTCAGGCGGTCTTCGCGGCTCGACTGGGCCTTGAGAATCGCCTGCACCTGTTGCTCGCTGATGCCGTCGCGCTGCAGGGTACGCTGAATCTGCAGGGATTGCGGCACGTCGATCACCAGGATGCGCTGGGTCATGCGGTATTGGCCGGACTCGATCAGCAGCGGTGACACCAGGATCGCGTAGGGCGACCGGGCGCGTGCCAGGTGATCGCGAATCTCGTCAGCGATCAGCGGGTGCAACAGGCCCTCGAGCCAGCGACGTTCTTCGGGTACTTCAAAAATCAATGTGCGCAACGCGGCGCGGTCCAGTTGGCCGTCCGCCTGCAGCACAGCGCTGCCGAAATGCTCGGCTATGCGCGCCAGCGCCGGCCGGCCGGGCTCGACCACCCAGCGGGCGGCATGATCGGCATCGACCAGGTCGACACCCAGCGTGGTGAAGTGCTCGGCCGCAGCGCTTTTACCGCTGCCGATACCGCCTGTGAGGCCGAGAATCCAGGGTGTTGCAACAGGAGTGGTCATGTGAAACCGACAGACTGCAGATAGAAGTCGGTTATTTGACCACCCCAGAGCAATGCAATCCAGCCGGCAATTGCCAGGCAGGGTCCAAATGGCATGGGTGCCGACACGTGCGTCTTGCGCCAGCGCATCAGCAGCAACCCGGCAAACACGCCGAGCAGTGAGGCCATCAGCAGCGTCATCGGCAGTATCTGCCAGCCGCCCCAGGCACCGAACAGCGCCAACAGCTTGAAGTCGCCATGGCCCATGCCATCCTTGCCGGTCACCAGCTTGAACAGCCAGAACACGCTCCACAGGCTCATGTAGCCCAGCACCGCGCCCCATAACGCATCGGGCAATGTTGCGAACAGGCCCAGACTGTTAAGGATAAGCCCCAGCCATAGCAGCGGCAGCACGAGGGCATCCGGCAGCAGTTGGTGATCTACATCAATCAGGCTCATGCCCAGCAACCCCCAACTCAGCAGCATCACCGCGCCCGCCTGCCAGCCAAAGCCGAAGTGCCAGGCTATGGTGGCGGATATCAGCGCACAGGCCAGTTCGGTGAACGGATAGCGCGCGCTGATGGATGCACGGCAACGGGCGCAACGCCCCTTGAGCATCAGGTAGCTGAGCAGGGGGATATTCTCCCAAGGGCGAATCGGTTGGTCGCAGTGTGGACAGCAGGAATTCGGGCGCATCAGGTTATAGACCGGCCCCGCCGGCGCGTCGGGCAGGCCGAGGATCTCACGGGCCTGTGCGCGCCATTCGCGCTCGAGCATCTTGGGCAGGCGCCACACCAGCACATTGATAAAACTGCCAACGATCAGCCCCAGCACCAGCGCCATGCCGACAAACGCCCAGGGCTGCTCGCCCGACAACGCGCTCAAAATGTCGAACCCAGTTGAAACACCGGCAGGTACATCGCAATCACCAACGCGCCGACGATGCTCCCCAGTACCACCATGATCAGCGGTTCCATCAAGCTTGTGAGGTTATCGACGAGGCTCTCTACGTCGGCCTCGTAATGGTTTGCGACCCTTTCCAGCATGTGGTCCAGGGTGCCGGACTCTTCGCCGATGGCCGTCATCTGGATCGCCATGCCTGGAAACAGGCCGCTGGCGGCCATGGACTGATTCAACTGCATGCCTCTGGATACATCGTGGCGCATATGTTCGATTGCCTGTTTGAAAGGGCCATTGCCGACGGCGCCGGCCACTGAGCCGAGCGCCTGCACCAGGGGAACACCTGCCGCAAAGGTGGTTGCAAGCGTGCGGGCGTAGCGGGCGACGGCAGCTTTGTTCAACAGTTTGCCTGCCAGGGGGACTTTCAACAAACCCGCCTCCAGCCGGTAGCGAAACCGCACAGAACTACGGTAGGCGTGGCGCAGCCCGCCGATGAGCGTGCCCAGGCCCAGCGCCAGTATCCACCAGGCCTGTTGCAGAAAGTCGGAGAGGGCGATGACTCCCAGGGTGAAGCCGGGCAATTGGCTGTCGACTCCGGCAAACAGGTGCTGGAACTGCGGCACCACCTGTATCAACAGCACGGCGCTGACGAGGCCGGCCACCACCAGCACGGCAAGCGGGTAGGTCATGGCTTTCTTGATTCTGGTCTTGAGCCGTTGGCTTTTTTCCAGATGAATGGCCACGCGCTCCAGCAGCGTTTCCAGGGCTCCGGCCTGTTCGCCGGCGGCAATCAGGTGGCAGTACAGGTCATCGAAATAACGCGGGTACTGGCGCAACGTACCGGTCAGGCTGTTACCAGCGGCGACGTGTTGCTTCATACCCTTGACCAGCTCGCGCAGTGTGCGGTTTTCGACGCCCTCGCCGATAATGTCGAAGGCTTGTAACAGCGGGATACCGGCCTTCAACAGCGTCGCCAGTTGGCGGGTGAAAAGGGCGATGTCAGCCGGCAGTATCGGCGCCGTCAGGCGTGGCAGGCCTGACGATCGCTTGCGCACATGTTCGGGGCAGATTCCCTGCTGGCGCAGTCGTGTCTTGACCCACGCAGGGTCATGCCCCGAAATTTTCCCGCACACCCTTCGGCCGTTGCGGTTGATGCCCTGCCAGGCGTAGATCGTCGAGGTGTCGTTCATGTCGCGTTCGCACATGCAGATTAAGAATTTACAGCTTAGCCAGCGGGCGGATACAGGCAGGCTGGCGTTGGCCGATAAAATGTCAGATTGTGCTTCTGGTATGCGATTGGCCGCGCAGGGATGAGTACACTGGCGCCGCTGCACAATACGGGGCGCAGGATGCGCCTTGTCATGGTTCTATTCTGGAGAGTGAAAGTGATGCATCAGAAAGGCTTTACCTTGATCGAGTTGTTGATCGTCGTGGCAATCATCGGCATTTTGGCCACGATTGGCTTGCCCATGTACACCAAGCACCAGGCCAAGGCCAAGTTCACGGCGGGGTTGGCCGAAATCAGCGCGTTGAAGGCCGGCTACGAAGATGTGATTAACCAGGGCACCGTACCCACGCTGCCGTTGATTGGCGGCAAGAGCCCCACCGCCAATTGCAAGGTCGATGTGACAGGAGATGTCGCCACGGGCAGCGGCTCCATCAGCTGTGAAATCGTTGATGCGCCTGCGCCCGTACTGGGCAAGACCATCACCTTGACGCGCAGCGCCACCAGCGGCTGGACCTGTGCAACCACGGCCGAGGCGCAATACGTCGCCAAGGGTTGTGGCGCCAACGGCGCATGACGTCTGGCGGGTGGTGAGCGAGCCGGTTGCCGCATGCCCAATGCGGTGCTAGCTTTAGCCCACCGCCCGTGTAGCTCAGCCGGTAGAGCAGCGCACTCGTAACGCGAAGGTCGCAGGTTCGATTCCTGTCTCGGGCACCAAGGCAACACTGTTTCACTGGCATGTTTCAAGGGCCCGCTTCAAAAGGCCTGTTTCAAAGGCACAGTTTTCAGATGATCCCAGAATGGTTCTGAAGGCCAGACGAGCCGGCATTCGCGCCTGCTCTTTCGTATCTGCGCAACCTTGATGACCCAGATGCATCCCCATTCCTCGATCTAAGAGAACGACATGACCACGACTGAGATGACCCAGGAAGTTCGGCACCAAGCAGCCCTCGACAAATACCTCGAGGCAACGCCGCAGCTCAAAGACGAGATCAAGGACCTGAGCGCTGACGACCAGCGTGATCAGATTCAGTGGGCATTCGAGGACGAGGCGGAGAGCCAGAATCTCCAGCCTTGGGAACTGACCCTCAAGTACACCTGCGCACCGGAAGAATTCGAAGCCGCACGCCTGGCCTTGCACAAGGAGGCCGCCGAAGTGCTGGGGGTCGAATGGGACGAGTACTGCGAGATGAATAATCTGGTAGTCTAAACGCTGCCGGTAGGAGCGAGCTTGCTCGCGAAAAACGTTAACGATAACGCGTGACATCCGAGTGCACGCGGCGCCGTTGAGTTTTTCGCGAGCAAGCTCGCTCCTACTGCCTAGGCTCTTTAGATACTGAGCCGCATCGACAAATCCACAGCCTTCACATCCTTGGTCATCGCACCAATGGAGATGTAGTCCACGCCGGTCTCGGCGATGGGCAGCAGCGTGCTTTCATTGATCCCGCCGCTGGCTTCCAGCCTGGCCTTGCCCGCGTTCAGCCGCACGGCTTCGCGCATGTCGTCCAGGCTCAGCTCATCGAGCATGATGATGTCGGCACCCGCCGCCAGTGCTTCGCGTAACTCCTGCAGGCTTTCCACTTCGATCTCCACCGGCTTGCCGGGGGCGATTTTGTGGGCCGCGCTGATGGCCTGGGCAATGCCCCCGCACGCGGCGATATGGTTTTCCTTGATCAGGAAGGCGTCATACAGCCCGATGCGATGATTGTGGCAACCGCCGCAGGTCACCGCGTACTTCTGCGCCAGACGCAGGCCCGGCAACGTCTTGCGCGTGTCCAGCAGCTTGACCTGGGTGCTGGCGACGAAATCCGCCAGGTATCGGGCGCGGGTGGCGACACCTGACAGCATCTGCAGGAAATTCAGCGCACTGCGTTCACCGGTGAGCAGCGAGCGCGCCGGCCCTTCAAGGTGAAACAGCGGCTGGTTGGGACTGACGCGCTCACCGTCGGCCACCTGCCAATGCACGGCGACGCGGGGGTCCAGTTGGCGGAAGACCGTATCCACCCAGGCGGTCCCGGCAATCACGGCCGCATCGCGGGTAATGATCGTGGCCTTGGCCAGCCGTTCGGCCGGGATCAACTGTGCGGTGATATCACCACTGCCGATGTCTTCCAGGAGTGCGCGGCGCACGTTGGCTTCGATTTCGGCGGCGAGGTCGGCAAGACGCAGGTTCGGCATAACAGGCTCCACAGACTAAGTGCCGCGATTATAGGGGCTGTGTGAACTGGAACCCAGACGCGTTACTCATTTACCGCGCCGGGCAGAGTTTACTGGCGCAATGTCCATGATTTGCCGATAATCTCGCGCCTTGCAATTGGCGTCATAGCTTTGACGTCCTGATGGTGATCGGGTATTTGCAATGCCCAGCGGGTCAGGCCCCGTTCCTGCCCATCTCAACACCCGCCGTTTCAGGAGGCCAGGATGCACAATGACGGGAAGGTGGTGCCTATCAAGCAGGCACAGGCCACGCCATCGCCGCTCGCACGTCTGCCGGTGGTGGTGCTGCAGGTGCGTGACAAAGCGGCGCAACAGTTGCAACAGGGGTTGCAGGAACTGTTCGATAACGCCGACGACACCCTGTTTGAAATGGCCGACAAGGCCCGCAGCACGGTTGACCAGCATATTTTCTTTCAGGCCATGCGCGACCTGCGCCTCAAGCGCAAGAACTTCGAGCGCGTGTTCATGGAACAACTGTATGCCGCCTTCGCCAACCTGAGCCAGGCCGATAGCGGTGCGTTGCACCCGGTGCCTGTGGTGTCCTATGAGGTGGCCGGCGCTATCCGGGCCGATGACCGGGAAAAGGCCGTGGCACTGGAGGCAATGCTCGGTCGGGTACGCCACCGTGACGGCGTGGCGCTCGGGCAATTGAGCGCGCGCCTGAGTGAAGTGTTGGGCAGGCCCATGACCGATCATGAGAACCCTCTGGGCCCTGCACGGCTTTGCCAGTTTTTCTTGCAGGCGGGCCGCAGCCTGGGGGTGGAGATCCGGGTCAAGCTGATCATGCTCAAGCTCTTCGAGAAATACGTGCTCAGCGATGCCGACCACCTGTATGGCGAAGCCAACCAACTGCTGGTTGCCACCGGGGTCCTGCCCGGACTCCAGAGCGTGCCGTCCCGTCGTGCCGGTGGCCGCGCGGCGTGTGAGCTCCCGCAACCGGCGCGTCCGCCGGCCGCCGAACCGCCTTGTGACGAAAGCGGCCAGCAAGCCTTTGCCGCCCTGCAAGCCTTGCTGGTGGCGGTGCGCGGCAGCGTAGCGCCAACCCTTGAAGCCAGTGCGCAACCGCAACCCATCGCCAGCCGAGACTTGCTGCGCCTGCTGTCGCATTTGCAGCAATACGTACCGGAGCCTGGCGCCGAGGACGATTTCGACCTGCGCAACCAGCTCGAACAGTTGCTGACCCGGGTCAGCGTCAAGAGCGGCAAGTCGCGGGTGTTGGAGGCGGCCGACGAAGATGTGATCAACCTCGTCGCGCTGCTTTTCGAGTTCATCCGCAATGACCGCAGTGTGCCCCACGCCTTCAAGGCCCTGATCGCTCGCCTGCAGATTCCGATACTGAAAGTTGCCGTGCTCGACAAGAGCCTGTTCAGTTGCCCCGGGCACCCGGCACGCCGCTTGCTCAATCAGATCGCCAGTGCCGCCATGGGGTGCAGCCCGCACGATGGCGATCAGAACGACAGCCTGTACCTGCGTATCGAACAGGTCATCCAGCGCCTGTTGAATGAATTTGCCGAAGATCCGCTGATTTTTTCGCAGTTACTGGCGCCATTCAGCACCTTCATCGATCAAGAGCAGCGGCGCAGTGAGTTGCTCGAACAGCACACCCGCGACGTCGAGGAAGGTCGCCTGCGTACCGAGGTCGCTCGTCAGCGCGTGGCGCATGCGCTGAACCGGCGGCTATTGGGCAAGGTCCTGCCGCCGTTCGTGGTGCAATTTCTGCAACAAACCTGGAGCCAGGTATTGTTGCTGGCCGCTCTCAAGCACGGCGAACACTCGGTGCAGTGGCAGACCGGGCTGCGCACCATGGATGAGTTGATCTGGAGCGTCGGCCTGCACGAAGACACCGAGGCAGGCCGGCATCTGCTGGCGCAATTGCCAGGGTTGCTCAAGTCGTTGCGCGACGGGTTGGCCAGTGCGGCGTTCGATCCTTTCAGCACGCGGGAGTTTTTTTTACGCTTGCAGACCGTACATGTTCAAACATGCGAAGGCGGAGGCGACGACGGGCTGATTGAAGTTCGCGAGCCCTTTGTTCTCGGCACCCCACTGTCGGACGCCGGCGAGGACTGGCCGCATGATGACCCGGACCTGCTCAAGGTGCTCCCGTTGCGGGTCGGCGGTTGGGTGGAGTTGCGCCAGGACGACGACACGGTATTGCGCTGCAAGCTCACGGCGATCATGGCGCCGAACCATCGTTATATTTTCGTCAGCCGCACGGGGCTCAAGGTCCTGGAGCAAACCCCCGGGCAATTGGCTGCGGCTTTCAAGCGCGGCGCCCTGCACAGCCTGGACGAGGGGCCGCTGTTCGACCGCGCGCTGGCGGCGGTGATGGGCAACCTGCGCCAACTCAATCGCGGCAAGTGATCGCAACCGCAGGGCGGAACGCGGCATACTGGTAACACTTTGTCTCAGTCAAGGAGCCTGTATGCAGTTGGACCCCGTCAGCGGTTGGTTCGAGGGCATTGGCCATTGCCCTTCGCCCAACTTCAACGAGCGCCCGGCAGGTGAGGTATCGTTGTTGGTGATACATAACATCAGCTTGCCCCCGGCGCAGTTTGCCACCGGTAAGGTGCATGAGTTTTTCCAGAATCGCCTGGATGTAACGGAGCACGCCTACTTTGAGGGGATAGTCGACCTACGGGTCTCTGCGCATTTTCTGATTGAGCGTGACGGTACAGTGACGCAGTTTGTGGCATGCCGGGACCGGGCCTGGCACGCGGGCGTCTCCAGCTTTGAAGGGCGCGACACCTGCAACGACTTCTCGTTGGGAATCGAGCTGGAAGGCACAGATGATCTGCCGTTCACCGATGCCCAGTACCAGGCGCTGATTGAGCTGACGCGTCAGTTGCTCGCAGCTTATCCTGCGATCACCCCCCAACGTATCTGCGGTCACAGCGACATCGCCCCAGGCCGCAAAACCGATCCGGGCCCGGCTTTTGATTGGAAGCGCTTTCGTGGCGCGCTGCAGGATGGAGGACACAAACTATGAGTTTCCTGGTGCTGGTGCTGGCAGTGTGGATCGAGAAGTTCTCGGCCTTGCGCCAGCGGTTGCAGCGCGACGGCGGCTGGCTGCGCGAGCTGGCCAGGCTTGAATCGAGCCCGCGCATGGGCAAGCGGCCCTGGCTGATCCTTCTGGCGCTGGTGGTGCTGCCCTCGGCGCTGCTGGGCTTGTTGCTGCTGGTGCTGGAGCCCGTGGCCTATGGCTTGTTGGCGTTGCCGGTGCATGTACTGGTGGTGATCTACAGTCTGGGCCGTGGCGATCTGTTGGCCGCGTTGGGACCGTTTCGTGATGCCTGGCGGCGGGGTGATCTGCAAGCCGCCGAGCACGTGGCCGAACGTGACCTGAAGCTGGGTGCCGACAGTGGCGAGCAGTTGCTCGAGCGGGTTCAAGGCCATTTGCTGTGGCAAGCGTACCAGAGCTTTTTCGCGGTGATTTTCTGGTATTTCCTGCTGGGCCCGGTGGCGGCTCTGGCCTATCGCCTGCTGGCGCTGGCCAGTGAGCACAGCCAGAACCCCCTGGTGGCCGAACGCGCCACGCAAATGCGCCACGCCTTTGACTGGCTGCCGGTGCGCCTGCTGGCCGCGAGCTTTGCCCTGGTGGGCAACTTTGTCGGGGTCAGCCGGGTCATGCTCCACGAATTGCTCAGCTGGGATATCAGCGCTGCACAACTGGTGGAAAAAGTCGGCCTGGCCGCTGCGGAAATACCGCCACCGGTGGTGGGCGCCGAAGGCATCAGCAGTCTTGATCAACTGTGGGAATTGCTGCTGCGTGCGGCGGTGCTGTGGTATGCCGGATTTGCAATCTGGACGGTGTTGCCCTGAGACCGCCATCGGGGGCAAGCCTCCTCCCACATTTGACCGAGCAGGGATCAGCCAAAATCGGGGAGGCGCAGTCAGCGTGCGAGGGGGCTTGCCCCCGATAACCAATATCTACACAACTTCGTAGGCTATAGCCACCAAAGCTAACCACGATGCGAAGCGAGTCGCCCTTGATCTTGATCTGCTTTTGATCCTAGGCGCCCCGTTAAACCACGCTGGCCGAACGAAGGCTTGAATCCGTGGGTAACCCGGCAGGACGCCGGGTTAGCCGCACTGGGCCATGGATGGCCCATTGCGGCGGCCCACGGATTCAAGCCTGCGTTCGGGCACACCGAGCCTAGGCGAGGTGCCGAGTGGTGGGGCAAGAGCGTTTTGCTTACTTTTGCGCTTTTCAAAAGTGAGCCGCTGTAAAAGCGGAACCCTAAGCAGCCGTGACCGCAGAAACGGATATGTACTCAACCCAATCCAACATCCTGGTCGGCCCTAAGGCCGCCATCGGGGGCAAGCCCCCTCCCACATTTGGATTTGTGGGGTATCAGTAAGATAGGCTGCTGTGCCCCCTACGGGTAGCAACGGGGAGCAAGTTCGGCGTCACGCCAAAGTTGTGTAGATACCTATGGCGCGTTCCGCACGTAGGAATTTTCGGTGGGATTTAACCCCGTCACACGTGGCCCTTATCCTGATTTCGCTACTGGCCTTTCAATATGCCGTGAATGAGTGAACATTTGAATCATCTGGTCACGGTCTCAAGGAGGCACGGCGATGGCCGCTGTCATCGGCATCAAAGGGCATTGCGCCCACTGCGACATGACGTTTGAACTCAAACCCTGGCAACTGAACGCCATCGCCATCGACGAACCCTTCGTCTGTACCTATTGCCACACGTGCCTGCAGCTGTGTTGCCGCAAGCAGCTGCGTCGCTTTCGTGCCCTGGACCACTGGGCGCTGGTGCCGCCCGGCATGATCATGCTGACCTGCGCGACCCTCCTGGCAGCGCTGTTTGCAGAGTGGCTGGGGCTGCTCAGTGTGATCGGGCAATTCAACATTTCGCTGACGACGCTGTTGATCCACTTTCTGGTGCTGCGCTACGTGCGGCATCGGCAACGGATGACCTTGAACCTGCAAGTCGTCAGCCGCTTACCACTGGAACAGCTCGCACGCATTGCGTGTGCTCGCCTCAGCCAGCCGTGACGCGCTGATGCCCATGCGCTCGGCCAGGGCGCTGCAGATGTCCGGCAAGTGGTGTGGGCTGTTGCGCCGGCCCGGATACATGGCCGGCGCCATATCCGGCGCGTCCGTCTCCAGCACCACCGCTTCCAGTGGCAATTGGGCCAGCACCTTGTGCATGCGCAAGGCCTGCGGCCAGGTCGCGGCACCGCCCAGGCCCAGCTTGAAGCCAAGCTTGATGTACTCGCGGGCCTCTTCCCGGCTGCCGGCAAACGCATGAATGATGCCGCCACGCGGCAGGTGGATGCGTTTGAGTGTGGCGATCACCGCCGCGTGACTGCGGCGTACGTGGAGCAAAGCGGGGAGGGTGAAATCCACCGCCAGTTTCAACTGGGCTTCGAACAGCGCTTGCTGGCGCGCTCGGTCCAGGTGCTCAAGAAAGTAATCCAGGCCGATTTCACCCACGGCGCACAGTTGCCGGTGGCCCTGCAGGCGCGTCAGCCAGTCGCCCAATTCCAGCAGGTCGGCAGGGCAGTGTTCATCGAGATACACCGGGTGCAGGCCGAAGGCGGCGAACAAGCCTTCATCCTCTACCACCAGATCCCACAACCGCTGCCAATTGCGCTGATAAACCCCGAGCACCACCATGCGCCGCACACCGAGTTGACGGCTGTGGGCGAGGACCTGCGGACGATCACTGTCGAAGTCCGCGAAATCCAGGTGGGTATGGGTGTCGATCAGCTCCACACTCAGGCCTCGTGAATACGCTGCTTGAAGGTTCGGCTGATGCCGTGCACGCCGGGTTGGTAATGTTCTTCTTCAATGGCCGCCAGGGCCAGGCGCAGGGCGGTGTCGGCGATCAGTTGATGCTGCTGGGCCATGGCGTTGACCGGCAGCGGCAGGAAGTCCAGCAACTGGGTATCGCCGAAGGTACCCAGGCGCAGTGGCCGCGACTTGAGCGGGAAGTCGTGCAGGGCGTCAAACACGCCTTGCAGCAGTACGTAGGACGTGGTCACCAGCGCGTCAGGCAGATGCCCCAGGCGCTGCAGTAATTGCTCCATCAGCTGTCGCCCGCAGTCGCGGCTGAAGGCTTCGCCCTGTTCGACGATCACCTCGCCGGTAAAGCCTTGCAGGGCTTCACGAAAACCCGCAGCACGTTCCTGGCTGATGCTCAGTTCCGGATGGGCGCCGATCAGCGCGATTTGCTTGGGCAACGGTTGCAGCAGGCTGCCGGTGAGCTGCTGGCAGGCTTGGCGGTCGTCGCTGACCACCGAGCAGAACTGGCTGGGCTCCATCACCCGGTCGATGGCGATTACCGGCAAACCTTTGGCTTGCAGTTCGCGATAGCTGTCATCCTCGGCCGGCAGGCAGCTGGCGACAAACAGCGCATCGCAGCGCCGCGCGCGGAACAGTTGCAGCAATTGGCGCTCACTGTCAGCCTCATCGTCGGAGCTGGCGATCAGCAATTGATAGCCGCGCGCCCGTGCGCCTTGTTCGAGTAACTTGGCAATGCGTGCGTAACTGGGGTTCTCCAGGTCCGGCAGGATAAAGCCCAGGGTACGCGTGTGCCGGCTGCGCAAGCCGGCGGCTTGCGGGTTAGGCGTAAAACCATGGGCCTGGACCACGGCCCGCACCCGCTCCACCGTCGCGTTGCTGATACGTTGTTGTTCGGCCTTGCCATTGATGACATAGCTGGCGGTTGTGACCGACACACCGGCCAGACGTGCGATATCACTGAGTTTCAAACCGGGTTTCCTTGTTTTTTTGAGCGTGCCCCGACATTTTGTCCAATCGTAACCGATTCCCGCATACGACCAATGTCCCACAACAGGCGCCGAGTGGCCCTTCAAGCTTGCGCAATTAACGCGTAATCTGCCATAAATTCTAGATTAAACGTTTCAGCAAGGGTATTTTTACGATGTTCGCCGCTGAGTGGCTACTGCCAACTGACCGCTCAGTCAGTTACTTTTGAACACCGCTAAGCTGATTTATTCAAAACAATACCTAGTGCGCACCCCGCACTAACTAGGAGAACGGCATGCTCGAGCTCACTGTAGAGCAGATATCCATGGGCCAGGTGGCGGTGGATAAATCTGCGGCCTTGCACCTGCTCGCGGAAAAACTGGTGGCCGATGGCCTGGTTGCCGAAGGTTATCTCAGTGGCTTGCAAGCCCGTGAAGCCCAAGGCTCGACCTTTCTTGGCCAAGGCATCGCCATTCCTCACGGCACACCGGAAACCCGCGACCAGGTGTTTTCCACCGGCGTGCGTCTGTTGCAGTTTCCCGAAGGCGTGGACTGGGGCGACGGCCAGGTGGTGTACCTGGCGATCGGGATTGCCGCCAAATCCGATGAACACTTGCGCCTGCTGCAATTGCTGACCCGCGCCCTGGGTGAGACCGACCTCGGCCAGGCGCTGCGCCGTGCCGGTTCTGCCGACGCCTTGCTGAAACTGCTGCAAGGCGCGCCGCAGGAACTGGCACTGGATGCACAGATGATCAGCCTCGGCGTGTCGGCCGATGATTTCGAGGAACTGGTGTGGCGCGGCGCGCGCCTGTTGCGCCAGGCCGATTGCGTGAGCAACGGGTTTGCCGCCGTGTTGCAGCAAGTCGATGCACTGCCCCTGGGCGATGGCCTGTGGTGGCTGCACAGCGAGCAGACGGTCAAGCGCCCGGGCCTGGCCTTCGTCACGCCGGACAAACCCATGCGCTACCTGGGCCAGCCGCTCAATGGCCTGTTCTGCCTGGCCAGCCTGGGCGAAGCGCATCAGGCGTTGCTCGAGCGCCTGTGCGCCTTGCTGATCGAAGGGCGCGGCCAGGAATTGGGCCGCGCCACCAGCAGTCGTGCCGTGCTTGAGGTGCTGGGTGGCGAACTGCCGCCCGACTGGCCGAGCGCGCGCATCACCCTGGCCAATGCCCACGGGTTACATGCACGCCCGGCGAAGATCCTCGCGCAACTGGCGAAAAGCTTCGATGGCGATATTCGCGTGCGCATTGTCGATGGTCCGGTCGGCGCGGTGTCGGTTAAAAGCCTGAGCAAGCTGTTGAGCCTCGGCGCGCGGCGTGGCCAGGTGCTGGAATTCGTCGCCGAGCCGAGCATTGCCGGGGATGCGCTGCCAGCCCTGTTGACCGCAATTGAAGAAGGCCTGGGGGAAGAGGTCGAGCCTTTGCCGACCGTCAGCGCCCAGCCCGCCACTGTCGACATCGAACCGGTGATCAGCGCGCCGCTGTCCGGTAGCCAGATCCAGGCAATTGCCGCCGCGCCCGGTATCGCCATCGGCCCTGCGCACATCCAGGTGCAACAGGTCTTCGACTACCCACTGCGCGGTGAGTCCTGCGCGGTTGAGCGCCAGCGCCTGCAGGCTGCGCTGAGTGATGTGCGTCGCGATATCGAGGGTCTGATCGAACGCAGCCAGTCCAAGGCGATTCGCGAGATCTTCATCACTCACCAGGAAATGCTCGACGACCCGGAACTGACCGACGAAGTCGACACCCGTCTCAAGCAAGGCGAAAGCGCCGAAGCGGCCTGGATGAGCGTGATCGAAGCGGCTGCCCGGCAGCAGGAGTCGTTGCAGGATGCCTTGCTCGCCGAGCGCGCCGCCGACCTGCGCGACATCGGTCGCCGCGTACTGGCGCAATTGTGCGGCGTCGACACTGCGCAGGAACCCAATGAACCCTACATCCTGGTGATGGACGAAGTCGGCCCTTC